>CALUJK010000001.1 GCA_944320945.1 uncultured Bacteroides sp.
GTCCCATATCCTTCATACTGATGCCGAACTTGTTTTCTGCCAAGCCCGTAGTGATGTTGGCATGGGTGTGTGCCCCTACGTCAGGATTGATGCGGAATGCTACATTGGCCACCTTTCCCTTACGGGCTGCCAGTTCGTTTATAATCTCCAATTCGGGCAATGACTCTACATTAAAGCAAAAGATGTCATAATCCAAACCAAGCTCTATCTCCCAGTCAGCCTTACCTACTCCGGCATAAACTATCTTTCCGGCAGGAAATCCGGCACGAATAGCTGCCTGTATTTCGCCTCCGCTTACGCAATCGGCTCCCAAACCTCCTTCGCGAATAATAGTCAGCACCTTAGGATTGGCATTGGCCTTAATGGCATAATGCACCTCGTAATTATCATATCGGGCAGCCTCTGTACGGATACAGGCAAGAGTGTCTCGCAGCACCCGCGTATCATAATAATAAAAAGGTGTGCGCAGTTCCGCGAACTTTGCTATAGGAAATGTTCCTTTCATTGTCTGATTTTTCTTTTTCCGTTTACGAAGATGTTATTCATTAAACAACGCTTTGCTCAACGATTGCAATGCCTGCTTCTTATCACACTCACGTATCAGGAAAGATATATTGTAATTGCTACCACCGAAAGAAATCATCCGGACAGGGATGTCACGCATAGCATCCAGCGCTTTAGCCTCAAATCCGACGTTCTCCCACTCTAAATCACCTACTACACAAATGATACACATGTTGCTGTCAACAGTAACCGTACCATACTTCTTCAAATCATCTAGTATCTCATTGAGATGCTTCACATTATCAATGGAAACGGATACACCGACTTCCGAAGTACATATCATATCAATTGAAGTCTGATAACTTTCGAATATCTCGAACACTTTGCGCAAGAAACCATAAGCCAGCAACATGCGACTTGACTTTATCTTAATAGCCGTAATGTTGTCTTTAGCTGCCACAGCCTTGATTTTCCCTTTCTCTGTCTCATTCGAGATAAGAGTACCGGGAGCTTTCGGATCCATCGTATTCAGCAGACGTACAGGAATATTGGCATATTTAGCCGGCTGGATACACGTCGGGTGCAGAATCTTAGCACCGAAATAGGCCAACTCGGCAGCCTCTTCAAAATGCAAATGACGCACCGGTGATGTTTTCTCCACTACACGCGGGTCGTTATTGTGCATACCGTCAATATCCGTCCATATCTGAATCTCAGAAGCAGAAACAGCTGCACCAATCAATGAAGCGGTATAATCACTGCCTCCACGTTGCAGATTGTCCACTTCGCCATAAGCATTCCGGCAAATAAAGCCCTGAGTAATATAAATATCGGAATCCGGATGTTGTTCCAGTTGCACGTGTAACTTTTCTTTTATATAAACCGGATCCGGTTCTGCATTTTTGTCTGTCCGCATATACTCCAAGGCAGGCAACAACACAGACTTCACACCGCATTCTTGCAAGTAATAATTCATCATACCGGTAGAAATCAATTCGCCTTGAGCCAATATCACCTTCTCTTCGAACAGCGTAAAAAGGTCTTTGGTGTATGAACGGATGTAATCAAAATGGGACTTGATAAGTTCCATTCCTTTCTGTTTATAATCCGGAGTGGCATAAAGTTCATCCACATGACGACGATACGTAGCCTCCAGTTTATTGATAATCTCATTGGCTCCTTCCGGATTCTTCCTATAGAGATAATCCGATATTTCCACCAATGTATTTGTAGTACCCGACATTGCAGAAAGGACTACAATTTTACGTTCACCATCGGTAATTAATTTGGCAACTTCTTTCATTCGTTGTGCCGAACCTACCGAAGTACCTCCAAACTTTAAAACTTTCATTTCTATCCTGTATTTATTTAATTAGTTATTATAATTTGCAGTAATCTCTTTCATCTGATGATTAACGCAGCAATACACCTTGCCCGGAAACTCCTTCAACAAATATAAATTATGTGTTGTCATCACGACCAATGCTCCGGCTTTACTAATGTTTTGCAGCAAAGCCGTTATGGCACGTCCGGTCTCTACATCCAAGTTCCCCGTCGGTTCATCGGCAAGAATAATATCCGGTGAATTAAGCATGGCGCGAGCTATCACTATACGTTGCTGCTCACCTCCCGACAATTCATTAGGATACTTATACCCTTTGTTATCCATCCCCACCAACTTCAACATCTCGGTAATACGTTCCCTTATTTCTCCCTTGTTCTTCCATCCCGTAGCACGAAGAACAAAAGCAAGATTTTCATATACCGTACGGTCTGTCATCAACTGAAAATCTTGAAAGACAATGCCCAGCTTACGTCTGAGCCGAGGGATATACTTACGCTTTAAATGCGTCATATCATACCCCAACACATCCGCATCACCGGAAGCAATGTCCAATTCTCCATAAAATGTTTTCAGTAGACTGGTCTTTCCAGACCCTACCTTACCTATCAGATAAACAAATTCACCTTTATGAAGTTCCATGTTTACATCACTTAAAACACACAACTCCTGCTGGTATATTTCTACATTTCTATACGTAATCAGCGAATCTGCCATCCTTATCAAATCATTAAAACTTAATGTTTTTTCCAAGTGGCACTATGACGTACCTTCAACTCACGTGCCAAATCTTCAATCCGATACCCTTTAGACGTAAGAAGAACAATCAAATGATACAGCAAATCGGCTCCCTCATAGATAAGGCGTTCATCCGTGCCGTTACAAGCCTCTATAACCGTTTCCACCGCTTCTTCACCCACTTTCTGTGCCATTTTATTGACTCCGGACTGAAATAGACTGGTCGTATATGAGCCTTCCGGCATTTCAGCATGCCGCTTATCAATAAAATCTTGCAGACTTTTAAGAAACATCACCGGCTCCTCATTCCTCTCCCCCCAGCAGGTATCTGTCCCCGTATGGCAAACAGGTCCTTCCGGATGTACTTGAATCAAAAGCGTATCTTCGTCGCAGTCTTCCTTGATGGAAACAACATGCAGAAAATTCCCGCTTTCTTCCCCTTTGGTCCACAAGCGTTTTTTAGTACGGCTGAAGAAAGTCACTTTTCCCGTTTCCAACGTTTTCTCATAAGCCTCCTGATTCATGAAGCCCAACATCAAAACTTTAGCCGTCTCTGCATCTTGTACAATAGCCGGAATCAGTCCATTCATTTTATTAAAGTTCAAAGCCATTTTCGTTTGATTTTACCTATTACAATGCGATTGAAGACCCCTTATAGTCTCACGGCAATTTCTTGGGCACAAAGATATGATTTTAATTCGGGAATTTGAATGTATCCGGAATGAAAAACACTGGCAGCCAAAGCTGCATCTGCTTTTCCCTTCAGAAAAACATCCCGGAAATGTTCCCGTTCGCCTGCTCCTCCGGATGCTATAATGGGAATTGATAGAGATTCTGCAAGGACAGACAATGCCGCATTAGCGTATCCGTTCTGCACTCCGTCATGATCCATACTTGTAAAAAGTATCTCACCGGCTCCGCGTTCCTGCGCTTCTTTTGTCCAAGAAAAAAGTTCCTTATCCGTTTCTACACGACCACCGTTCAGGAAGCATATCCATCTGTCATCCACGCACTTGGCATCTACTGCCAGAACACAGACCTGCGAACCAAAATGCTTTGCAACCTGGCTTATCAGTTCCGGATGGTGAATAGCCGCCGAATTAATCGAAATCTTATCCGCACCTGCATCCAGCAAACGTTCCACATCACTCAATTCATGGATACCGCCACCCACGGTAAAAGGAATGCTGATATTGGCCGCTATACGTTTCACCAAATCAGTAAAAGTCTTACGTCCTTCAAAACTTGCTGTTATATCTAAAAAGACCAGTTCGTCTGCCCCTTGTTCACTGTAGGTGCGTGCCAGTTCTACCGGGTCACCCACCTGCTTCAGATTAACAAAGTTCACCCCTTTCACCGTTTGCCCGTCTTTTATATCCAGGCATGGTATAATTCGTTTGGCTAACATACAAACTCCTCCAATTCTTTAAACGTGATTCGGCCTTCATACAAAGCCTTACCGAAAATGACGGCAGGCACCCCCATCTCATTCAGCCGATGTATATCCTCCATACTTCCCACTCCCCCACTTGCTATCAGGCAGAGTTCTTTTTCTTTCTCCATAATCTGCTTATATAATTCCACCGAAGGACCTTGCAACATTCCATCACGGCTAATATCCGTGCAAATCACTTTGCGGATGCCCTTTTCAACATAATCCCGTAGAAATGCGAACAATTCACACGTACTTTCCTCTTTCCAGCCATTGACAGCTATTTTTCCGTCCTTTACATCTGCTCCCAGAATTATGCGTTCGGCTCCATACTTCTGCAACCAGCGATACAGACATTCCGGTTGCTGCACGGCTATGCTACCGACAGTCACCATTTGGGCACCACTTTCAAAAGCAATCCGCAAATCCTCATCACTTTTTATTCCGCCTCCAAAGTCTATCACCAACGAAGAGCGGGAGGCAATCTGTTCCAACACACGATAATTTACGATGTGATGCGATGCAGCCCCATCCAAATCTACAACGTGTAAACGGCGGATTCCATGTTCCTTCAGTCGAAGAGCTATCTCTACAGGATTCTCCCCATACACCTTTTTACTATTATAGTCACCCTGCGACAAACGCACACATTTTCCATCAATAATGTCGATTGCAGGAATCAATTCTATCATAACGACAAGAAGTTTTGTAATATTCGTTCTCCTACACTTCCACTCTTTTCCGGATGAAACTGAGTGGCATAATAATTATCTTTATGTAAAGCCGCACTAAAAGGATTAATATAGTCCGTCACAGCCGCCGTATATACATTGACCGGCACATAATAACTATGTACGAAATAGACATACTCACCTTCCCGAACGCCGTCAAACAATCCGCTTTGCAGACTGCCCACCGTATTCCACCCCATATGGGGCACTTTATCCTCGTGACACCGGGGAACAAAACGTTTCACTTCCGCATCAAAAATACCGAGACAATCCACATCACCCTCCTCCGAATGCCTGCACATCAGTTGCATACCTAAACAAATCCCCAGCACCGGCTGTTTCAGTTCCTTCAGTAATCCGTCCCAACCACGGGCACGCAGAAAGTGCATAGTCGTTTCAGCCTCCCCCACTCCGGGAAATATCACCTTGTCAGCCGACCGAATCAATGCTTCATCTGAAGTAATGACTGGCTGTACTCCCAACCGCCTTAACGCATAATCCACCGAACAGATATTTCCTGCATTATATTTGATAATTACAACCTTCATTCACTTTCCCATTTATCAGTTAAAAATCACAGTCTTATTTTTATAAACAAGCACTTTCCGTTCAATATGCTTCTGCACGGCACGCGATAATACGATTTTCTCCAAGTCTTTTCCCTTATTCACTAGGTCCTGCACCGTATCTTTGTGAGTGATTCTCACAATATCCTGTTCTATAATCGGACCGGCATCCAGCTCCGTCGTCACATAATGACTGGTAGCACCTATGATTTTCACACCGCGTTCAAAAGCCGCATGATAAGGCTTTGCTCCGACAAATGCCGGAAGAAAAGAGTGGTGTATATTAATAATACGGTTAGGATACGCCTCTATCATCTGTTCCGAAATGACCTGCATATAACGAGCCAATACGATGAAGTTCACTTTATGCTTGGCCAACAGCGCCATCTCTTTCCGCTCCTGTTCCTCTTTCGTCTCCTTGGTTATCGGGAAAAGATGAAATGGGACGCCAAACCGTTCAGCCACATGCTGCAAATCCGGATGATTACTAATAATAAGAGGTATATCCACATTCCACTCACCCGCCGTATAACGTGCCAGCAAATCAAACAGACAATGAGACATTTTCGACACGAAAATAGCCATACGCGGCCTTACATCCGAGAAATACAAACGGAAAATCATTCCATACTTTTGGGCGTACAGCGTAGAGAAATAATCCTTAATTTTTTCCTGCGGAATCAGAAAATCTTTCAATTCCCACTCTATACGCATAAAGAATATGTTTTCCACATGATCCACATACTGGTCCAGGTATATGATATTCCCCTTATTTACCGTTATAAAATTAGTCACTTCCGCCAAAATCCCCGGTTTGTCGGGACAATGCAGCAATAATTTGGCTGTTTTCATCATTTTCTCTGAAAATATTATTGTCTATTTACAAGTTTCACATTTTGAGGGGGCAAAAATAACGATTTATTGCAAAACAAGGATATTTATAAGCAATAAGTTTGTCGATAAAAGCAAAAAGTTTACGTTTGTCCTTTCATTCTTCATTTTTACATCCGTACCGTGCACCACAACAGGTCATTTTTCTACATTTATAAAACACTGGGAATGAATACAGAAGAAAAAAGTGATAAAAATCACATCAAATTTCTTCATATATCTATTGCAGATTCCAAAAATATACATACCTTTGCACCCGAAATCGAGAGAGATAGCAATGATAAAAAAAGAAAATGGTGCGTTAGTTCAGCTGGTTAGAATACATGCCTGTCACGCATGGGGTCACGGGTTCGAGTCCCGTACGCACCGCAACTCGAAAAAGCAAAATTAGGAAAAGCTCTGATTCCCAACGGAATT
>CALUJK010000002.1 GCA_944320945.1 uncultured Bacteroides sp.
CGAAGGCTGTCGAGGGCTATACGCTGGTGTTCGAGAACTCGAATGCCCAGACAAGTTTTGAGAACGAGGTGAACCCTGGGGCGCAGGGGAATTGTTATCCGGAGTTGTTTTACGACGAGGCGACGGGATTGGTGAAGACTCAGGACTTGACATTGTTCCGGTTGGATGACCGGTGCGAGCATGTGATGAAGTTGTTGGATGCAGCAGGTGAGGTGAAGGCAACAGTGGATGTGGACCAGTTTATAGCAGACAATGATTTGGAAGCAGAAATGGCGAAGTCGGAGGCGACTTTGCGGATTGGTATTGAATTTACGCAATTGGGCGTGACCATCAAAATCCCGGATTGGGAGATTGTGGATGTGAACCCCGAGTTTTAAAATATAGAATGATGGATGTTGTGAGAAAAGCGATTTATATGTTGTCGGTCTTGTGCGTTGCTGCGCTGTGGGGCGGTTGCCAGCGCGACGGCGGCGGCACGGACGCCACCGCCGAAGTCACCCTCCGCTTCTCCACCCGCGCCGACGGCGACGGCACAGGGACGGCTACAGACCCGAATGCCTTGCCGAACGAGGGGATTAAGACGCTGCGGGTGATCCTGTACAAAGCGGGGGAAGATGGGTCGTATTCTTTTTATGGCAGTTTTTATAAAACAGTGGATGCTGCTGAGAATGGAAAAGTGTTGGAAACATCGATGAGAATTTATGATGTGCCATTGGGGAATTACAGGTTTTATGTAATTGCCAATGAAGAGAGCATAGGGCAAAAATATGATACGCAAGATGCTATAGAAGAGGATTTAATGTCGGTTGGAAATGAACAGAAATTGCTGATAAAAGATGATGGTTCAGTTCCTGAAACAAATGGGGAGTCATACTTCTATTTTCCGCAAAAAGCTGATGGTATCACAAAACATGGTTTGCCGATGGCAAGAATTGTACAGCATGTTGAAGTGGCAAAAGGCATGGAACCTGTTTCCGTAACATTGGAACGGGCTGTCGCAAAATTAAATGTAATTGTTCAGAATGCAACAGCAGATGCAATGACAGTGCAACAAATTAAGTTTGGGGAGTTTGCTGCAGACCATGCATATCTGTTTAGAACAACGGAGTTAGATATACCAGAGAATGCAGTGTATGCAGAGATGTTGTTTGGCGATCCAGATAAAGGTGGTGTTTTGGAAAAAACTATACCGGCATTTGGAGAGGATTATTTTGTTTTTTATGTTTATCCTTCATCGGCAAATGTTGGTGGAACTGACAGTCAGACAGCCTATACAATAGGATTGAATACTGCTAAGAATGAGTATCCTATGCAGCCTTTTGTGAATCAAAATGGCAGCGTACTGAATTTGATGACAAGGAATGTACAGTATAATATTTCAGTGCGTATAAGTGCAGAAGCTCAAATAACGGTTAATTGGGAATCGACGACTTGGGAAGATGCGCAAGTGAATGTGCCAGAGTTTAACTGATAAAATGGAATTATTATGATGAAAAAGTTTTGTCAATTGGGTTTTGCAATAGTAGCGGCATTGATGCTTTTTTCTTGCGTTAAAGAGGAAATAAATTATGAATGCAAAGAAATCAAAGAAGGAGTGCCGACGACAGTGACGTTGAAATATCATGTTCAACGCAACAAGGTTGTGACCCGCGCAGCACAAAGTGAGGAATCAGAATATCGTGTTGGTAATTTGTATGTTTTTATTTTTGATGAAAATGGAAACAAGCGTGAAGGCAATTTTTTTACGCCAGGTGCGGGTTTAGTGACAACTGGAGATGGAGCAAGGAAAGGAACCGTTTCTTTTAATACAAGGACTTTAAATCATGCTACGATTGTGGGCATTGCGAATGTTACTATAGCGGGACAGGTGGAAACGGCCTATACAATTACAAAGGAGGATTTAGATAACGTCAATACTTTGAATGATTTGAAGGCGGTTGTTATGAAAATGAAGACCCCGTCAGTTGAGCGAACGGCCTTATTTATGATGACCGGCTACGCAAGGACAAAACTGCCCAATGGAGAAGAAACAACTGATATCCAAATTGGAGGAACGGAAAGCGGAAGCGAAGTCTTAAATTGTACATTAGAATTAGACCGTACCGATGCTAAAGTTACGTTTAATGTGGTTGCAAGCCCTACTAATGAAAATTGGACAGAGTTTGCATTTACGCCAAATGAATGGTTTGTTTATAAGGTTCCGCAGCAATCTTTGTTGTTACCGGCAAACGAGGGAGCAGAAAAGATGGATGCTGATGGGGACTATTTTACTTGGGGACCTTCGAATTTTGAAGAAATAAATGAAGATGAAAATACTTATGGATTTACGTTTTATATGCCGGAAAACCGGAAGAAGGCTAAACGTGATGTACCGGATTATGCCGCGCGGGACGAGAGCGAGCATGAGGAGGTGGCTGGAACGCCCAAGCCGGGACAAGAATATGAAAACGGGGCGTTTACGTATGCAGATGAGCGTTCCACATATGTTGTATTGACCGGAGTGTTGTCATACGTGAATGAAAGTGGAAAATCAGTGAATGCAGATGTACGTTATATTATTCATTTGGGCTATGCGTCAGGAGATCCGAGTGATTTTGATACCAAACGGAATGTTCATTATACTTACAACGTAACCATAAAAGGTGTGAACAATATTGTGGTAGAAGTAACTTCAGAGAATAACGAAGAACCTCGTCCCGGATATGAAGGAGATGTGGTGTATAGTGCCAATCAGATATTTAATCTGGATGCGCATTACGACCGTTGCCAATTGGTGATTAACAAGTCTGCCATTGAAGGAATGACGTGGGGTGTGAAAACGCCGTTTAGTTCGGGCATTCATACTGCCGGAGCTACAGAGGTAGAAAGTTACTTGAAGGATTACAAGTGGGTGAAGTTTGCCATCAATGCCGATTTCAATGCTGGAGAGAACCAGTTCGTGAAGTATCCTGGTGACGGGAACGATAAACTTATGGATGTGCAACAGTTGATTGAGCGACTGCAAAGAGAGCGAAACGATCCTAATTCCACGATATTTGGCTCGGGGAATAATGTGTATATTACGGCTTTTGTAGAGGAGAACGTGTATTTTACGAATCCGGAGGACGGGCAGGAAGATTTGCTCTTGTGGAAAAAGAGTGTGGACAAGGACGACCGTTTGCTTCACATCATTACTGACGATGCTGTTTACAGTGCGGACGGTAATTCGAGCGTAGTCAATTCGCTTTACACTTTCAAACAGAAAGCGGTGCGGACAGTGTTTGATGTGAATAATGAGAATTTGCAAACGGCTTGGGGATTGGAGTCTGTGATGGAAACGGACAGGCTGCCGATGTTTGCTGGAAGAGAAAGCATGAGTGATTATCAAAATGGCAATACCACCAATAACGGGCGGAAAAATATGCTGGCATGGGTGGAAGGCAAGACATGGACGAATATTATAGAGACCGCAGGCACAGATGCCTATAAGTTGAAGTCTGACTATGAGGCTGCGGCGTATGCCTGCATGTTGCGGAATCGGGATTTGAATGGAGACGATGAAATACAGGAAAATGAAGTGCGTTGGTATTTGGCTTCCATAGACCAATTGGTGGACATTTATTTGGGCGAGTATGCCTTGGATGCGAATTCACGGTTGTATCCAAGAGGCTCTTCGGAATTAGACCATGGGGTGTATTGGCACTATGCAAGCAGTTCCTATAATAGCAAAGACGACAATTCATGGATACTGTGGGCGGAAGAAGGAGCCAGTAGAGGTAGTTATTCTACAAGTGTAGAACGCAGGGGAAATAATAATTTTGCCTATCGCTGTGTGAGAAATTTAGGAGTAAAATTGGAGAATAAGGATGATGTGCCGACGGATTTGGTGATTATGACACCAGAACCGGGAAATATAACGGAAGCTAGCAATGTTACATTTGATTTGTCAAGAATGAATCCGAAAGCGCGGCGTTCGGTGCCTTCTGTGATTTCTTTAGGCAATCATGATGAGACAAGAGATATAAACCGTCCTTATGTGAAATTTGAAATGGAAGCTATTTCGCGTAATGCAAGTGGAAATGAGGCAATTTACGATTATAATTGGTCAATACCTGCTGATGGCGAATTTAAAAATTCCAACACTTGGAGTATTTACAGAAATTCATCAAATGCTTGTCCAGCAGGCTATCATATACCCAATCAGCGAGAATTGTTAATTATGGCGACCCGTTTGCCTTCCAATGCGTGGGAAACTTTTGAGTGCAGTGGTCCTCTGGGAGGAAGATATAATGCTCGAGCTCTTTATATGTGCCAGACATCATTTTCAATGGTTGGTGAACGCTATGATAGCTATTCCTATACGAATGCTCGTCAAACTTTTATATGGAATCCGGAAAATGGCGGCATATTTTATTTGCAAAATGAAACGAATGAGAGGGGATATGTTCGTTGTGTCCGGGATGTGCAAGAATAATGGAAAACAGATGATGAACAGATACGTGTGGTTGGTTTCCCTGCTCCTGCTGGCTGCGGCTTGCGGGACGGGGAAAACCTCTAAGGGACAGGCAGGAAAGGGAAAGTCGGCAGAGTTGACAGCTTTCCCTTATCTGGAAGTGCCGGCGGTGATGACGGTGCCGGAAGACAGGATGGCATATCTCTTGGTGCATTTCTGGGAGCGGTATGATTTCCGGGATACGGCGTTGTTGAAACGGCGGGAGATAACGGAGCAGGGGTTTGCGGATTTCGTGGGCTTGCTGTCGCAGGCGCAGGACAGGGCGTTGTGGCAACGTGCCATGAAGCCTTTTGCCGAGGGGGCGGCGGAGACGGCGGAGGCGTACCGCTGTTTCG
>CALUJK010000003.1 GCA_944320945.1 uncultured Bacteroides sp.
CTGGAAAGAGCCAACAAGTTGCTGGCCCGATAATTTTTTTAGGCGCGCATGGCACAAAAATCACGGATTTATTCTTAATATTGCAACTTCCTATACAAGTATCCGTGAAATCAGCGCCATACGCGCCTAATAAATTATTCCGTTGTATATAACATGGCAAGAAGAAGGAAAAAACAGAAAAGCATCAAAGGACTGGTCTATACGCTGGCCTTGATTGTCGCCGTCTGCCTGGGCTACGAACCGCTGACGCGCGCCTTGCACGTGGACGCCTCCAAAGGGCTGCCCGCCGTCATCGAAGAAGTACGGAAACAACTGCCGGAAACGCCGCAGGAACCTGCAAGTACTATGGGCGTCCCCCTGACCGACGAGTCCCTGCTGCCCGCCCCACTGGAAGGCAGGTCCGAGAAAATCCTGGTGCGCCGCGGCTACACAGTCTCTTACAACCTGAAGCACAACCTGCCCAACTGGGTGGCGTGGGAACTGACGCCCGACAAACTCATCGAACGCGAAAGCCGCTCGGACAAATTCCTGCCCGACCCCGACCTGCCCGAAGACGTGGCCGTCACCACCGACGACTACAAGCGCTCGGGCTGGGACCGCGGACACATGTGTCCCGCCGGAGACAACCGCTGGCATTGGCGCGCCATGCAGGAGAGTTTCTACATGACCAACATCTGCCCGCAGGACCACAACCTGAACCGGGGGGACTGGAAGGAACTGGAAGAGGACTGCCGCCGCTGGGTGGAGCGCGACAAGCGGCTGTACATCGTCTGCGGTCCCATCTACTACAAGGGGAAACCGTACACCATCGGTCGCGAGCATAAGATTGCCGTGCCCGACGCTTTCTTCAAAGTGATTCTCTGCACGGAGAGTAACCCACCTCGCGCCATCGGATTCATTTATAAGAACACGTCCGGGAACCGTAAACTGGATACTTACGTCAACAGCGTGGACGAAGTGGAACGCATCACGGGCATCAACTTCTTCCCTGCCCTGCCGGACGACATCGAACGGCAGGTAGAAGCATCGTACAACCTGAAAGCATGGGACAAATAAACATCAACCACAAACAATAAACAGCATTATGAAAGCATTTCAATTCAAACCGAAACTCTATTCGGCACTACAAAACTACTCCAAAGAGATGTTTACGGCCGACCTCATGGCGGGTATCATCGTGGGTATTGTGGCACTGCCGCTGGCTATTGCCTTCGGTATAGCGTCGGGCGTATCCCCCGAAAAAGGTATCATCACCGCCATCATTGCCGGATTCATCATCTCCCTGCTGGGAGGCAGCAAGGTACAGATAGGCGGCCCGACGGGAGCGTTTATCGTCATCATCTACGGCATTATACAGCAGTATGGCGAAGCGGGTCTGATAGTGGCTACGCTCATGGCAGGCATCATTCTGATTCTGCTGGGTGTATTCAAGCTGGGCGCAGTCATCAAGTTTATTCCCTACCCCATTATCGTGGGCTTTACAAGCGGTATCGCGCTGACCATCTTCACCACGCAGATAGCCGATGCGTTTGGTCTGCAATTCGGCGGCGAAAAGGTGCCGGGTGACTTCATCGGTAAATGGATTCTATACTTTCACCACTTTGATACAATCAACTGGTGGAACGTGGTGGTGAGCGTTGTCAGCATCCTTATCATTGCCCTGACGCCCCGTTTCTCCAAAAAGATTCCCGGCTCGCTGGTAGCGATTGTGATAGTGACGGTGGCTGTCTATCTGCTAAAGACATACGGAGGCATCACTTCGATTGACACCATCGGCGACCGCTTCAGCATCCGTGCCGAACTGCCGGACGCCGTAATGCCTGCACTGGACTGGGAGGCGGTGAAGAATCTGTTCCCTGTGGCCATCACCATAGCCGTGCTGGGTGCCATCGAATCGCTGCTGTCAGCCACCGTGGCCGACGGTGTCATCGGCGATAAACACGACTCGAACACCGAGCTCATTGCCCAAGGTGCTGCCAATCTGGTAACGCCTCTCTTCGGCGGTATCCCTGCCACGGGTGCCATTGCCCGCACCATGACGAACATCAACAACGGGGGCAAGTCGCCCGTGGCAGGCATCGTACATGCTGTGGTGTTGCTGCTCATCCTGCTCTTCCTGATGCCGCTGGCGCAATACATCCCAATGGCCTGTCTGGCAGGTGTGCTGGTGGTAGTGTCTTACAATATGAGCGGTTGGCGCACGTTCAAGGCGTTGTTGAAGAATCCCAAGTCGGACGTTACCGTGCTGCTCATCACCTTCTTCCTGACGGTGATATTCGACCTGACAGTGGCCATTGAAACGGGACTGGTCATTGCCTGCGTACTCTTTATGCGCCGTGTCATGGAGACTACGGAAATATCGGTCATCAAGGATGAAATAGACCCCAACAAGGAGACGGACATACACATGCACGAGGAAGAACACCTCATCATCCCCAAAGGTGTGGAAGTGTACGAGATTAACGGGCCTTACTTCTTCGGCATCGCCACGAAGTTCGAGGAGGTGATGGCGCAACTGGGTGACCGCCCGCAGGTGCGTGTCGTGCGGATGCGTAAAGTGCCGTTCATCGACTCGACGGGTATTCACAATCTGGAAAATCTGTGCCGCATGTCGCAGCGGGAAAAGATTACGGTGGTGCTGTCCGGCGTCAACGAGAAAGTGCATAACACACTGGAGAAAGCCGGATTTTATGACTTACTGGGACAGGAAAACATCTGTCCGAATATCCATGTGGCATTGGAGCGGGCCAAAAGTCTGATAAAATAGACGGTCGCCGCTGATATTTATGGCACACAGATGACGCAGATTGAACGGATTTTCACAGATTTATTTTGTTTAAATCAGTGGCCATCTGTTTAATCTGCGTCATCTGTGTGCCATATCTACGATACTCCTCTCACGGGGTTCACAGTATTTAACATTCCTGTCTTCGAACATAATTCGCAAGCTGGTTGTTATGTCTCAAAGTATTTGCCTATATTTGTACATAAGCAATCAGCGAATTATTAACATCTAAAAAAGAGAAGATTATGACTAAAAGTATTAAAGGAACGCAAACTGAAAAGAACTTGTTGACATCGTTTGCCGGCGAATCGCAGGCACGTATGCGCTATACTTATTTTGCCAGTGCAGCAAAGAAAGAGGGTTACGAACAAATTGCCGCTATCTTCACCGAAACAGCTGACCAAGAGAAAGAGCACGCTAAACGCATGTTCAAGTGGTTGGAAGGTGGTTCAGTGGAAATTACAGCCAGTTATCCTGCGGGTGTCATCGGCACTACATTGGAGAATCTCCGCGCAGCCGCTGCCGGTGAAAACGAGGAGTGGACACAAGACTATCCGCACTTTGCCGACGTGGCAGAGCAGGAAGGTTTCCCCGAAATTGCCGCCATGTATCGCAACATCGCCATCGCAGAAAAGGGACACGAGGAACGCTATCTGGCATTCGTAAAGAACATCGAAACGGCCAGTGTCTTTGCCAAAGAAGGTGAAGTGGTATGGCAGTGCCGTAACTGCGGTTTCATCTATGTGGGCAAGGAAGCACCGGAAGTGTGCCCGGCATGTCTGCATCCCCAGGCTTACTTTGAAGTGAAAAAGGAGAACTGGTGAGCTCTTAGTGAACAAGAGGGTGTGTCAAAACTAAAATGACTACTCCCCAAAGTTACAGATTGTAACTATAATATTAAAAAGGGTCGTATCAAACTCTGTATTGAGTAATGATACGGCCCTTTCTTTAGTCTTTTAGGATGCTCAATTTTCAAAATATAAGTTCATATTTTCAAAAAATGAATTTTGACACACCCTCTTGTCAACTCAAACCTTCGCCAAAATCTTCGGGAACTGCCATTCAAAGAGTAGCGTACAGCATATAGCCGCCGTTGCGTCTGATATACCTTCGGCGGCATAAACGCCCATTACCTCCATAAACTGAGGTAGCAACAATGCCAGCGGAATCAGTAATATCACCTTGCGCAGCAACGCGATGAAAATGGAAATCTTTGCCTGCCCCAATGCCACGAACATGTTCTGACAAGCACGTTGCAGGCCGAAGATAGTCATTCCCGCCAAGAATACTGGCATGGTGCGACACACCGTCGCAATCAACGCCTCATCACTCGTAAAGGCAGACGCCACCACACCGGGGAACAGTATCATCAACAACATCAGCACCAAGTTAAACGAGAACATCGTGATAAGCACAATGCGGAAACACTCTTTCACCCGCAACGCATCGCCATGCCCATAGTTATAGCTGACTATCGGTACGAAGCCTAATGCGAATCCGGTGAGGGGCACACTGGCTATCTGCATGGCGCTCTGCAAGATGGTAAGCGCACTGACGTAAATGTCTCCAAACGCTTTCAGACTGCCGTTCAGCACAAAGCCGACCAGACTTTCCGTACTCGCCATGATGAAAGGCGAAGCGCCCAGTGCCAGAATGGAAAGCACCGTTTTTTTATGCAGACGGATGAACCGCCGCTCCAGCGGCAACGACGCCCGATGCTTCGAGCAGAGGAAAGACAGCACCCAAGCCGCACTACACGCCTGCGACAAGATAGTGGCAAGTGCCGCCCCCTTCACACCCATATCGAACCAAAAGATAAAAATCGGGTCTAATACAATGTTCAGCAGCGCCCCCACCAGTACGGAGTACATGGCTACGGCAGGCCGTCCCTGCGAATTGATAAACGGATTCAGTCCCACAGTAAGTTCCACAAAGAGTGTTCCCAACAGATAGATGGAAAGATAGTCCACAGCGTAGGGCAGTGTATGTTCCGATGCACCGGTAAACAGTAATATCGGCTCCATGAAGATGTAGGTGATGAGTGAGGTGCAGAGCGTAAAGAGTACCAGCAGACTGAAGCCGTTCCCCAAAATCTGTCCGGCTCGTGTACGGTTGCCTTGCCCCAATGCAATGGCAGCAAGCGGTGCACCACCCCCACCTACAATGGCAGAGAAAGAGGAAATAAGAATAACGACAGACATCGTGACCCCGACACCGGCCAAGGCATCTGTACCGATGCCCGGAATGTGTCCGATGTAAATGCGATCTACAATGCTATAGAGCAGATTGACGAACTGAGCGGCTACAGCCGGCATCGCCATCTTAAAGACAAGCGGAAGCATACGTTCTGTGCCCAGCCGCTCTTCGTAGGGATTATTCATAGTCCCCTCGTCAACTTTTAATTTTACTTTCGCGGATAATCGATAGTGTAGTGCAACCCCCTACTCTCCTTGCGTTCCATGGCCTGACGGGTAATGAGGTAACCCACGTTAATCATGTTACGCAATTCGCACAACTCGCGGGTAGCCTTGCAACTCTTGAAGAGGCGTTCCGTCTCTTCGTAAAGAATGTCCAGACGATTCCACGCACGGGTCAGACGGACGTTACTGCGCACGATGCCCACGTATGATTCCATAATCTGGTTCACTTCTTTCATGCTCTGGGTAATGAGGATGCGCTCTTCATTACTGATAGTACCCTCGTCGTTCCATTCGGGAATATCGGTATTGAAGTCGTAGCGGTCCAACACACTCAAGGCATGTTTGGCTGCCGCATCGGCATAAACCACCGCCTCGATGAGCGAGTTTGATGCCAATCGGTTACCACCATGCAGACCGGTGCACGAGCACTCACCCAAGGCATACAGACGGCGGATGCTGCTCTGTCCGTCCAAATCCACCTTGATGCCTCCGCACAGATAATGTGCTGCCGGTGCCACAGGGATATAATCTTTGGTAATGTCAATGCCCAGACTGAGGCACTTCTTATAGATATTGGGGAAATGTTTCTTGGTTTCTTCGGGGTCTTTGTGCGTCACGTCCAGATAAACGTGGTCCTCGCCACGCTGCTTCATCTCGTTGTCGATGGCACGCGCCACAATGTCGCGCGGAGCAAGTGACAAACGCGGGTCATACTTCTGCATGAACTCGTTGCCATCCAGCGTACGGAGCACAGCACCATAGCCACGCATCGCCTCCGTAATAAGGAAAGAAGGACGGTCTCCCGGATGATAGAGCGCCGTTGGGTGGAACTGGATGAACTCCATATCCTTCACAAGTCCCTTGGCACGATAGACCATCGCAATGCCGTCGCCCGTAGCCACCAGCGGATTGGTAGTATGACGATAGACTGCCTCGCAACCGCCCGTTGCCATGACGGTGACTTTAGACAGGAAAGTATCTACCTCGCCCGTCTCCTCGTTCAGCACGTATGCACCATAGCACTTGATGCCCGGCGTATAGCGCGTCACGATGATGCCCAAATGATGTTGCGTAATGATTTCTACGGCATAGAAATTGGTAAAGATGGTAATATTGGGGTGCTGCTTCACCGCCTCGATAAGGCTGGTCTGAATCTCAGCGCCGGTATTGTCCTGATGATGCAAAATGCGGAATTCGCTGTGCCCGCCCTCTTTGTGAAGGTCAAACGTTCCATCCTCTTTCTTATCGAAGTTCACTCCCCAGTTGATGAGTTCCTTGATTTGTGCAGGAGCGTTTCTCACCACTTTCTCCACGGCAGCACGGTCGCTTATCCAGTCACCGGCAATCATGGTGTCTTCTATGTGTTTCTCAAAATTATCTACCGCCAGATTGGTGACCGAGGCGATGCCTCCTTGCGCGAAGTACGTGTTGGCCTCCTCCATACCGGCCTTGCAGATAAGGGCTACTGTCCCTTTATGCGCTACTTTCAGCGCGAAACTCATCCCGGCTATCCCCGAGCCGATGACGAGGAAATCGAACTTTCTTACCATAAGAAATATATGTGTGTTTAGACCCGGCAAAGATAGAAATAAAAAAGATAAGTCGTACCTTTGTCGCCCGATTATCAGGATTTAAGCCCTAAAGATATGAAAATAGCCGACATTGACTTGGGCACACGCCCCATTCTCCTCGCCCCGATGGAGGACGTCACCGACCCTGCTTTCCGCCTGATGTGCAAACGTTTCGGAGCGGATATGGTTTATACAGAGTTCGTTTCGGCCGACGCACTAATACGTGCCGTCAGCAAGACGGAACAGAAACTGGCCATTGCCGACGAAGAGCGCCCCGTAGCCATACAGATATACGGCCGCGATGTGCCGACAATGGTAGAGGCCGCCCGCATCGTGGAGCAGGCGCGTCCGGACGTGCTCGACCTGAATTTTGGCTGCCCCGTAAAGCGCGTAGCGGGCAAGGGTGCCGGTGCAGGCATGTTGCGCGACATTCCGAAGATGCTGGAGATTACCCGCGCCGTGGTAGATGCAGTGAAGATTCCTGTCACCGTCAAGACCCGCCTGGGCTGGGACGCCGACCACAAGATTATCGTCACGTTGGCCGAGCAGTTGCAGGATTGCGGCATTGCCGCCCTCACTATCCACGGCCGTACCCGGGCACAGATGTACACCGGCGAAGCAGACTGGACGCTCATCGGCGAAGTGAAGAACAATCCGCGCATGCACATCCCCATCATCGGCAACGGCGACGTCACCACTCCCCAACGTGCCAAAGAGTGTTTCGACCGCTACGGCGTGGATGCCGTCATGATTGGCCGTGCCAGCTTCGGCCGACCGTGGATATTCAAAGAGGTGCGTCACTACCTGGATACAGGCGAAGAGCTGACCGGCCTCACCCCGCAATGGAAACTGAACGTGCTGCGTCAGGAAGTGGCGGACAGCATCAACCTTCTGGACGAACGGCGCGGCATCCTGCACGTCCGGCGTCATCTGGCTGCCAGCCCGCTGTTCAAAGGCATTCCGAATTTCCGCGAGACGCGCATCGCCATGCTGCGTGCCGAGACGCAAGAGGAACTGTTCCGCATCCTCGACGAGATTGAGCAGAAGTATCTTTCTGAATAAACGGCAGATAAGACCTTACTACCTTTCAATCCTGTATTTCGGGTTGATAAAACCGGAATATATCTACACCAAGTATCGCAGATAGCGGTTACTTTTGCCCTCAGAAAAGTATAGACTTTCGTGCAAAATAACCATAACTATCTGCGTATGAAACCTTACATTATCTGTCACATGATGGAATCCATCGACGGACGTATCGCCTGCGACATGGTCGACAAAATCAGCGGCGATGAATATTACACCGCTCTTGAGTCTCTGAACTGCCCCACCACGGTAGAGGGCAAAGTTACCCTGCAAATTCACGTCACCGGCTTCGAACCGTATGTACCGCAAGACACCACTCCCGTAGGACACGAGGAATACCACGTAGCCACACAGGCCGACGGTTACTGCATCTCGGTAGATTCGGCAGGCACCCTCCGCTGGACGGCCGACAATTGCGGTACCGACAAGCCGCGCCTCTGTCTGGTCAGTGAACGCGCCTCCCGCGAATACCTGAACCACCTGCGCTCATTAGGTCTGTCATACATCGCCACCGGAAAAGAACATGTGAACTTGCGACGTGCCGTGGAACTGCTCAACGAACATTTCGGTGTGGAAAGAATCGCCGTCGTAGGCGGCGGTGCCATCAACGGCGGTTTTCTAGCTGCCGGACTACTGGATGAAGTCAGCGTGATGATTGCCCCCGGCATCGACGGACGGCTGGGACAACCGGCATTGTTCGACGGCATGACCGACCGCGACGGCTATCTGCCCGTCCGGCTGAAGTACCAGACATCACAAGTGCTGGACAACGGCGTCATCTGGCTACGCTATCTGCCGGCCGAGCGTTGAATATCGGTCGGGCGAACCACCGCTTGAACATCCACGTCACTGCCCAATAGAGTACAAAGGCAGTCAAGAATCCGGCAATGGCGTCGATGGCATAGTGTGCCTGAATATAGACCGTGGCCCCGCACAGCAGCAGATACACCGGCAGCAGGCAGGCAAACAGTCTGCGGCTGCCGCGCCATGCCATAATCATCAGGATGGTGGAAATGCCGACGTGCGACGAGGGGAATGCCGCCGTGGGACGCTCACCCACCTGCTGGGATGTTTCCACCAGATTGTAGAACAGTCCATGCTCGTAGCCCGGTCCCGGCAACAGTTCCTGATTATGTTTAAAGTAGTCGCCAATGGCAGGAAAGATACCTTGTTCCACATTGTCTATGCCTATGGCGGGGAAGTAGAACTGTGGTCCTGCCACAGGTACGAATATATATATAAAGTAATAGATGAAAAACGACGTGATGATGACAAACGAAATCTTCTCCAGCAATTCGAAGCGATAAAGAAAATACCACCCCACCACTATCAGCATCATGGGATAGTAGAAAAAGTAACCCATATTGAACGGCTCACTGACCCACATCTCCGGAAAGCATTGGGAGAACCACACCGCCGGCTGCCCGCCAAACAGCCACTGCTCTGCCGACGCAAAGATATGGTCCAAGTTCGGGAAGAGACGGTTGAACTCGTATGTATCGGGATACCAGTAAGACAGCAGCGCCATCTGTATGCACACCCGCACAAATGCCGCCAGCTTGCACGGCGCCAGCCTGTAGAGATACATCAGCAGGAACGTCATGCCGGCTATCTGCAAGCGCCCCCATAACATTTGCCCCGGGTGGTCCATCTCCCTGTAAAGCACAAGAATCAGCACCGAGGTCAGCAGATTGTATATCAGCGAAATTTTCTCTATGGCAAACAGCCCCTTGTAGGTGTCTATCCGTTTGAATATGTCTAAAGCCATCCTTCTTGTTTATACCAGGCAATGGTCTCGCGTACGCCGTTGTCAAGGTCATAGCGGGGGATGTAGCCCAGCTCCGCCTTAGCGGGAGCGATGTCACACTGCCAGTTGCGTTGTTTCATTATGTTATACTTATCGGTGTTGAACGTACCCATGGTGTGCCGCATGGCTGCCACCCGTTCTGCCACTACAGAAATGACTTTCAGCATCCACAGCGGACAACGCACACGGATGAGGAAAGGTTTGCCCAGTTCCCGCCATATCAGGTCGGAGAAAGTGCGGCTGCTGTACACCTGTCCGTCGCTCAGAAAGTAGGCGCGTCCCACTGCCCGCTCGGCCGTGAGTGCCAGGAAAGCTGCCTGCACTACATCGCGCACATAGACGAACGTCAAGTCCTGCCGGCGGAAGCCGACGGCAAAGTCCATGTGCTTCTTGATGGAATCTGCCATGAGGTAATAATCACGCTCCTTAGGCCCATACACCCCCGTAGGGCGCAAGATGACGCACGGAAAGTCCGTCAGTCCCTGCAAGAACTGCTCGGCGTGCAGCTTGCTGAGTCCGTAGGCCGTGTTAGGCGCAGGCGTGTCGGTTTCGGAGATGGGCTGATACGTCCGTTCGTGCACAGGGCCAAACACACTCAGCGTGCTGATAAAGACAAAGCGACGGGGTGTCATGTCCAAATCACGCAAAGCCTCCACCAGATAACGGGTTTGCAAATGGTTCACCCGCTCAAAGTCGGCCTTGTCGATGCACTTGGTGACACCGGCGCAATGTATCACATAGTCGAAAGCACCGTGCTCGTCGCGATGCTCCTTCAGCCGGCTGCGCAGTGCGTCGGGATGGGCAAAGTCTGCCTCCAGGAAATGAATGCGCCCGTCCCGCAAGTAGCGGCGGCTACTGGAAGCGCGTACACCTGCCCACGTGTCAAATCCCTGTTTCAGCGCCTCCTCCACCAGAAAGCTGCCGATGAATCCGCTGGCACCTGTTATGAGTATTGATTCCATCAATTTCTATTTTCGTTCTTTCGTATTCCTATTTCCACGGCTCTACATGAATGTTGATGAGGGTACGCTTGCCCAAGCGCTGCCGCAATCTCGCCTCGATGGCAGTAGCCGTGCGGTGTGCCTCCTCCAGCGTGATGTGTCCGTCCATACGGATGTGCACATCCACGGAGCAATAGTTACCGATGCGGCGTGTACGCAAATGATGCGGTGCGGTCACTCCCTGAAACGACAAAATGTCGGTAAGGATGCCGTTTTCCACCTCCACGGGCAAGGACTTTTCCAACAGTTCGTCCAGACAGGGCACCAACAGTTTGACGGCCACCTTCATGATGAAGAAGCTCACCACCACTGCCGCTATAGGGTCCAGCACCTGCCAGCCGTCTCCCAGCCAGATGGCACCACCGATGCCCACCGCCGTCCCGATGGACGACAACGCATCGCTGCGATGATGCCACGCATTGGCCACTACAGCCTGCGACTGCAAGCGACGCCCTCGAAAGACAGTATATTGGTAAAGCGCCTCTTTGGAAACAATGGATATCAGCGCAGCCACCAATGCCAATGTGCCCGGGCGGGACAACGTCTCGCCACACAGAAAGCGGTAGATAGCCGACGCACCGTTCCACAACACGCCTATTCCCACCAGCAGCAGTAACATCCCGATAATGGCCGTAGCCAGCGTTTCATATTTGCCATGGCCATAATCGTGTCCCTCGTCCGCCGGTTTGGAAGAGATGCGTACAAAGACGATGACGATGATGTCCGTCACGAAGTCCGACAGCGAATGCACGGCATCTGCCAGCATGGCCGCACTATGGCCTGCCACTCCGGCAAAGAATTTAAATACCAGCAACAACAGGTTTACAATGCTGCCCAGCACCGTAACACGATAAATGCTCCGTTCACGAATTTCTTCGTCCAACTCCGTTGTCTCTCTTTCCATCTCGTTTTTCCGGTTAAGTGACTGCAAAGATACGACATAAATCCGGTATGCACAGACGCATGCCTATTATTTTCCACTCTCAGTGACATTTAAAAGGAATATAAAGACATTTCATCCGATAATTTGCTCACTTGGCTTCCGGCTATATACATGATTTATCCCTATAAGAATAAAAGATGCTTACATTGAAGATCCCATATCGCAGGTCGTTTGTTCTGAAAGGCTTCGGAGCGTGTTCCAAAAGGCTACGGAATCTGCTCCGAAAGGCTTTCGAACGCGTTCCGAAGGGCTTCGGAACAAACCCCTCTCAGAAGGAGTTCTGACGGGGGTGCAAAGGCTTTCAGCAAAAAGTAATATATTATAACATTTCACCTTATCTATCCTCCAAACCTCTTAATTACGAATGTTCAAATCGGGGGGATATTTTTGTATCTACTACAATTTTTCTCCGTTTTCATGTACCAACAATGAAGTAGGAGACACATAATTTGCTAAGAAATTAAATTTGTGGGCCAAACTCTTTTTATTGAAATATTTATCTTCGCATTGCAGTTCCTTTTCCAGACTTCAACCTGCTTCTGCAAAATTGAATAGAAACTGCATCAGAGTGAAATACAATGATGTTTTTCTGAGCTTGTGCTTTGATACAACATATCCTTAATGGAACTTTGCAGTAAGAGACATGTTTCTCATTGAAAATGATAACTTTTCAAGGGGAATCCTTATCTTTACCATAAATATATATGATTCCTAATAACTATCAATTATGGATACTCGATCAAAACAATTGACCAAACTTTACGACAAGTATTGGCCTGATTTTATGAAACAACTCAAAGCTAATGGATTGCAAGATAAACTGCAAAGTCCGTTCTTGATATCTTTATTGCGTTCGGGGCTGAAAAAGGAAGAAAGAGAAAAAGCAAAAAACGCTGACCCTACTTGGTATGCAAAAAAAGAGACGCCAGAACACGAAGAATGGTACACGAAAGCCGATATCAAAGTTATGTTCTTCGGTAAGGAACCAAATGGCTGGGAAAAAGGTACAGATATTGGTCATACCATGGCTGCCTAGGAAGATTTCCTTGATGACAATTACGTAGCAATAGAAGGAAACGGAGGATATTTTAGTGGTGGAAGTCAATTCTTCAAAAGAGGAATCAACGGTATCATGGCAGAAATCAAAGATAATTTGCTCAATGCATATCCTGACAAACGTGTCTCTATGATTTGGAATGAAATCTCCAAACTTTCTGCCCGTACTGCAAAAGGTGGTGGTGCTGTAAGTGTAGAAGCGCACGAAATAGAGAAGAACTTTTTCCACGTGATTCCAGATGAAGTTGAAATTCTTAAACCGGATATATTGATATTTTTTATTGGGCCTGGAATGGAAAATAACAAATACTATAATTATATATTGGAAAACTTCAAGTTAAATGGTAAGCCAAGTCCATTGCCCAATTTACCTACGAACGAAGATGTAATCAAACTCCCCATTGAGGGTGTAAAATTCGCATATAAAACTTATCATCCCGGATATTCACCCAAAGACGCTGATACATTTCATTGGAAATTTTACGATGCCATCCTTAAGGATATCAAAGAAAACATCGACAAACTATTGAAGAAAGAATAACTTGTGAGCCACTTTGGCATAACTTGACCTCATCTTTACATTGAAATGGATGGAAAGATGAGGTTTTGTTTTTCCTATGTGTAATTTAAAACCGGAAGAATATGGAAAAGAAAAGCAATGTGGTGAGCAAACGCCAGCAAAAACAACTGAAGGAATTGATACGTAACGGACAGCTTGAAGAAGCGGCAATACAGCTCGAGCCTATTGCGCGAGAAGGCAATCCCAATGCACAATACCAATTAGGAGAACTGCTCTTCGATATTATGAGAGACAAAAGAGAGTATACAGGCATAGAAAAAGTGGTTTATTGGTATGAAGAAGCAGCCAAACAAGGGTGTGGCAAAGCATTGACTGCACTTGGCGAACTGTTTTTTCCCGGAACTTGGGATGCTTGCATGAGGGATGTGAAACGCTCTCCTACTTTTACGTTACAAACAAACTTAAGCAAGTCGTTATCCTATTTTGTGCAAGCTTCTGAAAAGGGGGAGCGATTATGGGCTAATTCCATCTCATTGTTTAATTTGTTCTACTCTGTGGATGCTACAGTCGATATGAAAAATGAAGTTATGCAGACTGTGTTGGTTCTTGCCCGAAAAGGGAATTGTGATGCGTCATATCATTTGATTGATGAATGGCGGTGGCATTTCAGAAATCCTGATAGAGTACCGGATATTCTTCATTTAACACAAGAGGAATTGCTTCATACAGATTGGTTCCTTGCATTATTGAATTATGAAGTCGAATGTCAGAAAAAAGGCGAACATGTGGAAGATGATGCGATAAGGCTATTGGAAGAGTTAGCAAAGAATGGCAATCAGGAAGCCTTGAATATGTTGACGGATATCGGACTGCAAGTTGGGGGCTTAGTAGCTGGTTGGGCTGGAAATGTTCACTATGAACATAAAGAATATGATAAAGCTCTGGAATGCTACTTAGCAGGAAAAGATATCTACAGACTCGGGAAGATGTATGAGCGGGGCGAAGGCACTGTGCCCGATGCAGAGAAAGCATTCCGGTATTACACGGAAGCGGAAAGTTATTACAATATGGGACGAATGTACGAGCAGGGTATCGGCACGGAAAAGAACTTGCAAAAGGCATTTGAATGCTATCACAAGATTGTTGATAGAAAAATCTATGAACATTATTCCGAGGAATGGAAAGAAGAAATTCTGTCCGTTCGCCGTTCGTTCCGCCGCTTAAAGAAGATTCTGTTTGCACAAAAAGATGAGATACGGATGACGGTTGCTGCAAGGGAACCGCAATCTGTCTGCGGTTTCTCGTTTATCAGTTATGGTGATTGCCTTTTCACGATAGATTGGGGTGACGGGCAAGTGGAGGAGATAAACAATGAGAAAGGAGAA
>CALUJK010000004.1 GCA_944320945.1 uncultured Bacteroides sp.
CCTGAATGGCAGCACCCACATCTCCTAATCGGGCCCAGGGTTGAGCTGTCTGTATGCCGATGTCTCGACATTCACGGGTTACTTCTACTAACCGGCGCATTTCAGGGCTTACTTCACCGATGAGAAACATGCGCGATGCGTCCGAAAAATAGCCTTTATAGATAGTCGAAACGTCTACATTTACAATATCTCCGCTTTTCAGCACTTCCCGTGTACTGGGGATTCCATGACATACCACGTCGTTAATGCTGGTGCAAACACTTTTGGGAAATCCGTCGTACATGAACGGAGCAGGTATCGCATCGTGGTCGGTAGTGAAGCAATACACCATGTGGTCTATCTCTGCCGTCGTCATTCCTTCGCGTATGTTCTGTGACAAATAATCCAGCAAAGCGGTATTGATTTTGGCACTTTCGCGGATACCTGCCAATTGTTCTTCGGTGCGCAGCAAGTGTCTTGCCGGTATGCGGTATCCTTCTTTTTTATAGTGATGAATTTTAGCTTCTACTTCGTCGGAATATCCTTTGGGAGTGTAGCGCATCCCTTTCATTAATTTTTTCATGTTCGTTTCTTTATTTGATGTTGTCGGCATGTACACTGTGTGCCATTGCTTTATTGGTGTTTCTTTAGTCTGCCATTTCTTTTAGTCTTTTGAAATGACGGATTACATTCAGGTAGTCGCGGTCGGTACTGGCATTGAATTTAGTCCATAGATCTCCCATGATAACCGCCCCTCCAAATCCGAAATCCTTTATTTCTAAAATATTGTCAGGTGTAATGCCTCCCAACGCCATGACTTTATTGTCAATAATGCGTTTCCGTCGTGCCGTGCGTAGTTCTTCGGCCGAGAATCCGGAACGGACACCTTGCTTGGTGATGCAGTCAAAGACCGGTCCTAGGAAGACATAATCAAAATTATGCTTTTTCTGCTGTACTTCATCAATGGTATGGCAGGTACAACTGATATGACCGGAGTAATTATCTGGCTCGCGTGGAGTACGTGCATTCAGATGAATGCCCATTAAGTGAAACTCCTCTTTTAAATAGAAGTGTTGATGGGTAACGATACGGCGATGATACTTTTCGGGTATCAGTGTGAGAAGCCTTTCGGCATAAGCGGTTGGAGCTTCAGGCTTGCGCAAGTGAAGAATGTCCAACCCCTCTTCAAAAAGAAGAGTAATGATTTTATCCTCTTCCACAAAGAAAGTAGGTGCCGTAACAACGATAAGCTTCATTTCTTAATTATGACAAATGGTTTACATTTGCAAATATACTGAAATGATAGTGGCATTTAGATATGTTACGTTTTAAAAGATGTTAGCATTCTTACGACTTTCCAAGTTGAATCAGTTTCTCTGTGGAGTTATGCCAGATAATTTACTCTGTATTCATTGGGAGTGTGTCCTGTTACCTTTTTGAATAACCTGCTTAAGTGATGCGGATACTGAAATCCTACTTCGTAAGCAATTTCGCTGATAGTTTTGTTAGGCTCTGCCAATAAATCTTTAACTCGGTTAATGACGGATAGATGAATGAGTTCGATAGCCGATTTCCCAGTCTGTTTCTTCACTAAGTCACCAAAGTAGTTTGGAGAGAAGTGTAACTGTTCGGCGCACCATGCTACAGATGGAAGTCCCAGTTCAGCCGGTTTGTCAGAATCGAAATAGTTGTTCAGTAAGGTTTCGAAACGGGCCAGTGCATCGTGGTTGATGGCCTCGCGGGTAGCAAACTGACGGTCGTAGAAGCGTAAACAGTGGTTAAGCAATACTTCAATGTTGGAAACAATGATGTTGCGGCTATGTTTATCTATGGTGTGCTGAAGCTCGTCACGGATTTCAAAAAAGCAGTTGAAAACGGTTTGCCGTTCGTGTTCTGACATGTGCAGGGCTTCGTTTACTTCATAAGAGAAAAAGGTGTATTCTTTCATCTTGTGGGCGAGGGGCGTATTGCGAATCGGGTCGGGATGAAACAGCAGAGCGTATCCTTGCGGGTTTTCGGTGACGCCGCCATCGTCTATGCCGCCTACTTGCCCGGGAGCCATGAATACCAGTGTCCCTTCCTGATAATCGTATTTGCCGCGTCCGTAGGTGATGGGGCCATGGATTTTTTCTTTCAGAAATATGGCATAGTAAGTACCGCTTTTGCGACGGTGTGGTAGGACCTTGACTTGTGAGAAATCGACAAAACTGACTAATGGATGTAACGTCTCTAATCCAAGAAAATTGTTATAGTCATGGATAGAATTCATGTATAATATCTCACTCATAATATTTCCGTTTTCTAAGTTGAGTTTTCCAAAGGTAAATAATTCTGTCGAATTCCGGATATGCGGCAGTCATAATTCTGTAAAATTGGTAGCGATTTCTGTGAAATATGTCACCCTGTTTCTTCCATGTATGTATGAAGCACGGACGAAAGCCTTTCGGAGCGTGCTCCAAGTATATTTCGTCCATGCTCCGTATATACATGGAGGAATCCCCTGTCAGAAGGTGTTGTGGACGGGATATGTGCCTGTTGAGGCAAAGTTTCAACCGTTTTTCTTCTTTCTTTAAATAATGATTATTTTTGCAGTCATTTATTTGTACATAAAATCAGAATGAGCGTATGAAGAACGATGCAGTTGTGAAAATGGAGCAAGACGATTTGACTTTCCGCCTTGCGACATTGGCCGATGCTCCGGCTATTATGTCGATTATAGATTATGCCCGTCACCAGATGCTGGCTGAGGGCAAGCAGCAATGGAATGAGTCATATCCTGTATTGCAACATATTGAAGCGGATATCCTTAGTGGCCATGCCTATGTGATGTGTCTGTGTGGCAAAATAGTGGCATACGGGGCGATTATTTTCGGTGAAGAGCCTGCTTATCGCCACATTCAGAAAGGGCAGTGGCTGAGTGAACAGCCTTATGTGGTGGTTCATCGGCTGGCGGTGTCCGGCACGGCTCGGAAGCGCGGATTGGGTACTCTCTTCATGCAATGGGTGGAGAAACTGATGCTGGAACGCGGAGTGTACAGTTTCAAAGTAGATACGAATTTCGACAATTTCGCCATGCAGCGTGTGCTGGAGAAGCTTCATTTTCGCTATTGTGGAGAGATAAAGTATGAGCGGGGGACAAGGATGGCGTATGAGAAGATCGTTATGAAAATGAATGCTGCTCATTGAAAATACCGGCCACCGGTATTACCTCTTATCTGTATTGATGCTTTCGGAATGGTTGGCATTCGTTTAAGGTAAAATAAGAATAGATCTTTTTTTAGAGAAATCGGTTTTATAGGGAAAGCTATGGTATTTTGTTGTAGAGTAATACGAGCTTTAATAGATTGAGATTTGTTAAAATGCATTATTTTGCGGAAAAAACTCTGATTCCCGCTCAAAAGACACTGTGGAAGGGGATTACTCCGAAGCCCTTTGGAGTACGCTCGAAACAGCTTCGGAACGCGTCCGAAAGGGCTTTGGAGCACGAGCCAAAGGGCTTCGGAACAAATCGCCTGCAAAGTAGTGTTTTGCTGTATATATATTTTACTTTCACGTAACTCAAATGCATTCCTCATAGAGAAATGAATGTACTTGTTGGCAAATTGCGGTATTCACTATTTGATATATTGCTTAATCAATAAAATGAACTTCGATATTCTAATGGAGTTTTGCCGGTCAGCTTTTTAAACACTCTATTAAAATAGGAATAGTCCTCGAAAGCCAACATGTCTGCCACTCCCTTTATTGGCATGTCATCGGTTACTAAAATAAGTTGGGCACGTTCTATTTTTTTCTGTGTGATATATTTTTGAGGGGTGACTCCCATTTCTTTCTTGAACAGGCGAATAAAATGATCCTTAGACAGACAAGTAACATCTGCCAACGTGTTTAAATCAATATCTTCGTGAATATGTCTACGGATATAGTGTAAAGCATGTCCTATGCGGTCATCACCCACTTTCGCTTTGCTTTGTGCCTGTTTGATAAAACGAGAAAGCAATTGGAAAACAATGCCGCGTGATTCTACCTTGTCACACCATGCCCGCTGTTTGTTGCGCAACAGGTTTTGCATCAAGGTAGAATCATTATCGTATGTAGAAGGATCGGACTGTGGTAAAACCATGTGAGGGTTGATGTCACAAAGACGCTTTATCAATGCCAAATCGATTTCGCAAGCGGGTATTTCTATAGGAAAATCCCATTCATCCAGTATATCACCATCTGGACTGGGCTCTTCATATATATGTATATAATAATGGCAAAAATAGGAGTTACAAATGTAACTGTGATTCGTGAAAGCGGGAATCCAATACAGATGGTCGGGTCTCAGTATCTGCACTCCATCGGGCAGTTTCACTTGTGCCGTACCTTCCGTTACATAATACATTCTCATGAAAGGGCTGTTGACGTGTTGCCAGTTCCAGTCAGCATTGTGTACTGCCAACCCTACGTTCAATACGAGCGGATGCAGTTGGTCGATAGATAAACTCATAGCATTTCTTTTTTAGGTTTTGCACATAAAAATAAACATTACCGTGCAGACGGCAAAAAAAGAAGGACAGATTTAAAGAAATTACACTGTCTAACGGATAGAATGTCGATATAATTAATCTGTACATCGATATTATCTTATCGGTATCGAGAATAGCATATAAATATGTCGTTATTATCTCACGATAGGCGTATTTAGTCCTACTGTTCTTATTTGTCAAATTCGTACATTTGTGACGTTAACAGAATAATTAAAATTATCTTTTATGAATGTAGAAGGATATAGCGCCAAAAGGTATCCGTTCCCGGTGAAACGATATTGTCAGACACTCAGTTTAAAAAACAACCCACAACTTATTGCTGAATACCGTAAGGTGCACAGCAAAGAAGGTTCATGGCCTGAAATAAGAGAGGGTATCCGTTCGGTTGGTATTTTAGAAATGGAGATTTACATTTGCGGTAATCTGCTTTTTATGATTGTGGAAACCCCCGTGGACTTTGACTGGAATATAGCTATGAATAAATTGGCACATTTGCCCAGACAGGCAGAGTGGGAGGAACATGTAGCGCGGTTTCAGGAATGTGCGCCCGGATGTACGTCTGCCGAAAAATGGAAAATGATGGAACGTATTTTTTATTTATATGAATGAATAACCTTTATAAAACAGTTCCTATGTTTAAAATCGGAAGTGACGGATAACATAAGATAGCACTAAAAAAGCTATACCATTATAGTTAACTTTGTGTATAACGAAAAACAATATTAACCAATAACGATATAGCTTATGA
>CALUJK010000005.1 GCA_944320945.1 uncultured Bacteroides sp.
AAAAAACAAGAACCAAGCTTCACAGCCTGGTTCCCATAACCTATTGTTCTTAATCTTTTTACCTGCGGAAAGACAGGGATTCGAACCCTGGGAACAGTTGCCCGTTCACCGCATTTCGAGTGCGGCCCGATCGACCACTCCGGCATCTTTCCTAAAAACGGTGCAAAAGTAATTCTTTTCTGTTAGATTAGTCGCGACAAACTGACAAAAGTGAGAGAAAGGCGCTCATTTTATGAATATTTTACATATATTTGTCGCGTTACTTTTAACAAAAATAGGTATGAAAAAGATTCTAAGCATTTGTATCATGGTTGTGTGTTGTCTTGCATGGGCAATGCCTGCACAGGCACAACTCATCAAGTTCGGTGTAAAAGGAGGAGTGAATTTGTCGAAAGGTCTTAAAGAGCTTGTCACGGAAAGTCCCAAAGATAATTCTGCTGGTTTCTTTATTGGTCCGATGGCAGAGTTGACCATTCCGATTGTAGGATTGGGGGTTGATGCCGCTTTATTGTTTGACCAGCGTGGCAGCGGTACCTTTAAGCAACAAGCGTTGGATATTCCGGTCAATTTGAAGTATACCTTTGGTTTGGGGAGTTTGCTTGCCATTTACGGTGCGGCGGGTCCCGATTTTTATTTCGACATGAAGAAAGACGGAAGAACGCTTAGTCGGAAGAATGCACAAGTCGGCATCAATTTGGGCGCCGGTATCAAGTTGGTGAAGCATCTGCAAGTAGGTTTCGTGTATAATATTCCTTGTGGCAAGACGTTCGAGTGGGAAGATGAAGATGCAAACAAGATTGTCAAATCGAAAAATACGACTTGGCAGATAGCTCTTGCCTATATCTTTTGATGTGATATAAATATTGGGTACCTTTGTCGGCATCATGGAAAGATATGTTGATGTCATATTGCCATTGCCGTTACGCGGGTACTTTACGTATGCACTGCCTGCGGAATGGGCAGATGCCGTGCAGACGGGTTGCCGGGTGATTGTGCCATTCGGGCGGAAGAAGTATTACACCGGCATTGTGTATCGTGTGCATGGCACGAAGCCCGTGGAATATGAGGTGAAAAGCGTGGAGACACTGCTTGACACAGTTCCTATATTGCTGCCGTTGCAACTGAAGTTTTGGGAGTGGTTGGCCGACTATTATCTGTGTACGCAGGGCGATGTGTATAAAGCGGCTCTCCCTTCGGGGCTGAAGCTGGAAAGTGAAACGGTTGTCGTCTATAATCCTGATTTTGAAGCGGAAACCCCATTGCCAGAACGCGAACAGCGTATCCTCGACTTGCTGGCTGTGAATGCCGAACAAAGTGTCACGCAACTGGAAAAAGAGAGTAAGCTGAAGAATATTCTGCCTGTCATCAAGTCTTTGCTGGAACGTGATGCCATCTTCGTAAAAGAAGAATTAAAGCAAACCTATAAGCCCAAGATGGAGGTGCGGGTACATCTGGCAGAGTCTCTGCATGATGAAGGGCGGTTGCAACAACTCTTTGACGAGTTGTCACGACGTGCTCCCAAGCAGTTGGACTTGTTGATGAAGTATCTTGAACTGTCCGGGCTGTTAAAAGTCCTGGGCAGCGATGCGTTGTGTACGGATGCTTTGCGGGAGGTCTCTAAAAAAGAGCTGTTGCAGCGTACCGGTGCTTCAGCGGCCATCTTCAATGGTTTGGTGGATAAGCATATCTTTGAAGTCTATCATCAGGAGATAGGCCGGCTGAATGTGCGGAGTGCGGCACCTTCAATGGGGCTGAATACATTGAACGCCGGACAACAGCGCGCTTATGATGAAATTCTTGAAAATTTTCGTTCGAAAAATGTCTGTCTGCTACATGGCGTCACTGCCAGTGGAAAGACGGAAATCTATATTCATCTGATAGAAGCGACTATCCGTCAGGGGCGGCAAGTGCTTTACTTATTGCCGGAAATCGCGCTTACTACCCAGATAACCGAACGACTGAAACGGGTGTTTGGTGATCGGCTGGGTATCTATCATTCGAAGTTTCCTGATGCCGAACGGGTCGAAATCTGGCAAAAACAGTTGTCGGCAGAGGATTACGATATTATTCTCGGTGTCCGTTCGTCCGTGTTCTTGCCCTTCCGTCGGTTAGGATTGGTCATTGTGGACGAAGAACACGAAAATACGTATAAACAGCAGGATCCCGCTCCCCGTTATCATGCCCGTAATGCTGCCATTGTCTTGGCTTCGATGTATGGTGCTAAGACATTGCTGGGTACTGCTACTCCCTCGCTGGAGAGTTGGTACAATGCTACCGCACTGGGTAAGTACGGCTTGGTGACGTTGACGGAGCGTTATAAAGAGATACAGTTGCCTGAGATTATTCCCGTAGATATGAAGGAATTGCAGCGGAAGAAGCTGGTGAAAGACCCTTTCTCTCCTTTGCTGTTGCAATATGTGCGCGAAGCGTTGGAGCAGAAAGAGCAGGTGATTCTTTTTCAGAACCGTCGCGGCTTTGCTCCAATGATAGAATGCCATACCTGCGGATGGGTGCCGAAATGCAAGAATTGTGATGTCAGCCTGACTTATCATAAGGGACTTAATCAACTGACCTGCCACTATTGCGGATATGTGGAACCGCTTCCTACGCATTGTCCTGCCTGTGAGGAGACGGATTTGCGTTATCGCGGTTTCGGTACGGAAAAGATAGAAGACGAAATCCGTCAGCTGTTCCCTGAGGCGCGTGTGGCGCGTATGGATTTGGATACTACCCGCACGCGTGCTGCTTATGAGCGTATCATTGCTGCTTTCGAACAGGGAAATACCGATATCCTGATAGGTACTCAGATGGTTTCTAAGGGATTGGATTTTGAACACGTCAGTGTAGTGGGCATTCTCAATGCCGATACCATGTTGAACTATCCGGATTTCCGAGCCTATGAACGTGCCTTTCAATTGATGGCTCAGGTGGCAGGACGTGCCGGCCGGAAAGGTAAACGGGGTAGGGTAGTGCTACAGACAAAGAGTGTGGAGCATCCTATTATTCCTCAGGTCATTGCCAATGATTATGAAGAGATGGCCGCCGGACAATTGCCAGAACGTCAGTTGTTTCGCTATCCGCCTTTTTATCGGTTGGTGTATGTCTATCTGAAGAATCGCAACGAGACGTTGCTGGAACTGATGGCGCAAGTCATGGCCGGTAAACTGCGTGCTATCTTTGGTGACCGTGTGCTGGGACCAGATAAACCGCCGGTGGCGCGTGTGCAAACTCTTTTTATCCGTAAGATTGTGTTGAAGATAGAACTAAAGGCTTCATTGCCTCGCGCCCGTGAGTTGCTTGTACAGGTGCAGCGGGAAATGATGGCGGAGGATCGTTTTAAATCACTTGTGGTTTATTACGATGTCGACCCGATGTGATAAGTAAACCAATCGTTTGATGAACTTTATAATTGATTGAGTATAAGCATGAAGAAGCGAATCTTATTTGTTTGCCTCGGAAATATCTGCCGTTCCTCGTCGGCGGAAGGAGTGATGAAAAAACTGGTGGTGGAAGCCGGAAAAGAAAAAGACTTTGTGATTGACTCGGCCGGTATTCTGTCTTACCATGAGGGGGAGTTGCCGGATTCGCGGATGCGTGCTCATGCTGCACGGCGCGGGTATAATCTTGTGCATCGTTCCCGTCCGGTACGCACAGATGATTTCTATGATTTCGACCTGATAATCGGTATGGACGACCGCAACATAGATGACCTGAAAGATCGGGCACCCTCTCCGGAAACATGCGAGAAAATCCATCGCATGACGGAATATTGCACACGTTTTACCCATGCAGACCATGTCCCTGACCCGTATTATGGCGGCGCAGAAGGGTTTGAATACGTCCTCGACCTGTTGGAAGACGCATGCGCCGGACTGCTGGAGCAGTTGGAAAAAGAATAGCCGGAAGTTATTTCTTTAGTTCCGGATAGCTGATACGGGTGTGGTAGACAGTCTTTAGCTTCTCTTTGAACACATTCTTGACGGTGGCAATGTCTTTAAACGTGATGGGGCACTCCTTGAAAGCTCCATCTGCCACTTGGGAATCAATAATCTTGTCAACCAGTGAACTGATACTCTCCTCGGTGTATTCGTGCAGGCTGCGCGATGCGGCCTCTACGGAATCTGCCATCATGAGAATGGCCTGTTCTTTAGTGAAAGGATTGGGGCCGGGGTAGGTGAATAACTTTTCATCGGGTTCTTCGCCGGGGTGTTCATTTTTCCATGAGATATAAAAATATTTCGTCTTGCCACGGCCGTGGTGGGTCGTGATAAAATCTTTTATGACTTTGGGCAGATTATACTTTTCTGCCAGTTTTAAACCGTCTGTCACGTGGCTGATGACGACATGGGCACTTTGTTCGTAACTGAGATTCTTGTGCGGATTGATATTGCCGGATTGATTTTCTGTGAAGAATGCCGGATTTACCATTTTGCCTATGTCATGATAAAGTGCGCCGGTACGTACAAGCTGGCTGTTTGCATTGATGCGGTTGGCTGCTTCTGCAGCTAAGTTGGCTACCTGCATGGAGTGTTGGAAAGTGCCGGGTACGGTCTCAGACATACGCCGTAACAGGGAGTTGTTAATATTGGACAATTCTACCAACGTGACGTTGGAAGTAAATCCGAATGTCTTTTCCAATATGAATAAAAGCGGATAAGTAAATAGCAGTAAAATGCCATTAATAAAGAAATAAGAGTACATCCGGCCATTCATCTTGGAAAGATCGTTCTCTGTAATAAGTTCGAAAGCAAAGAATACAGCAGCATACGTCAGCATCACAAACAGGGCTGAGCGGAAAATCTGTGACCGTTGTGACAGTTCCCGGAGACTGAATATGGCCACCATGCCTGCCGCTAGTTGCAGTAAGATGAATTCGTGCGGATAGCGTAAACAAATGGAGCTGATGAGTATGGTGACAACCAACGTAAGGAATGCCGTACGTGAATCAAGAAAGACACGGATAATGATGGGCAACATGGCGTACGGAAGAATGTACACGTTGGAGAAATTGTTGGCAACCATCAGTTCGGTGATTATGCAATAGAATACAATAAGAGTAAGAAGCAAAGCCAGACTCCTTTTCCGATTATAATATTCTTTGCGAAATAGGTCGAGGTAGAGCATGAAGCACAGGACGAAGAAGCATACATAGAGAAGTTGCCCCCCCAATATAAGATGTTTCTGTCCGATGGATTCACTGCGTTTGATGGATTCTTTGCGCAAGCTTTCGAGAATGTTATAAGTATCTTTGCTGACAATTTCGCCGCGGTCGATGATTTTTTGTCCGCTCAGCACAATGCCCTTTGCCCATGAATAGTTTTGGAGTGCTTCGTCCTGCGCTGTTTTTGTACGCGTTTGGTCGAATGTAAGGTTGGGGAGAATATACTCGTTCAGCGAACATTGGCGAAGAATTTCCGGTCGATAGTGTACCGTATCAGCATGTAATATATATGCATATGCGTCTTTTACAGAACGAAGGTGGTTTACACTCTGCTGCTTGGCAAGTTTGTTGTCTATAATCATGACATGCTGTACTTTGCGTTGGTGCAGGCTGTCAAGTTCTTCTGAAGAAAAGATGCCGGCACTGTACACTTCCGACAGTTTCTGTTCAATGTGTCGGATGTAGTCGTTGGAAGGGAGAATATACAACAATCTGTTGTGGTAGTCTTTCTTCAATCGGTTGATAGCATCATTCCCTACGTTTTTATCCAGATTAAAATAGGATGAGGCTGTTGCCAGGATACTGTCTTGTTCATGCTTCACTACCTCGTCACTTTTGTAGATAGGAAAGTCAAATGTGGCCATCAGCTGGCCGTATCTCCATGGTTTATTGATGTCGAATTGATAGTTGAACTTACTATCACGTGGCATGAAGTAAGTTATGATACCAACTGTCGCAATGAAAATCAGCGCTTTATAGAGCCAATCCTTATATGCAAAATTCTTTTTGTCTTTGAGCAAGTTCATATTTGCCGAATTTTTTGCGAAAAGTACGAAAAAAAATATTACTATGGAAAAAAAGGAGTAATTTTGCAATCCAAATTAATTGTAGCTTAACATTTTGGGGTATAAACCGCCCGTTTGTTTTAAGAAAACACTATTTAATTTAATTATGACAGAAAGAAAAGTGAGGGTTCGTTTTGCTCCGAGTCCGACCGGAGCGTTACACATCGGTGGTGTACGTACAGCTTTGTACAATTATCTTTTTGCACGTCAACATGGAGGAGAGTTCATTTTCCGTATAGAAGATACGGACTCCAATCGTTTCGTGCCCGGGGCAGAAGAATATATATTGGAATCGTTTAAATGGTTAGGCATACCTTTCGATGAAGGAGTAAGTTTTGGAGGAAATCACGGTCCCTATCGTCAGTCCGAGCGTCGTGATATATATAAGAAGTATGTGCAAATCCTGCTGGATGCTGATAAGGCTTATATTGCATTTGATACGCCAGAAGAACTGGAAGCAAAGCGCAAGGAGATTGCCAATTTCCAATATGATGCTTCCACTCGTATGCAGATGCGCAACTCTTTGACGATGTCCAAAGAGGAGGTTGATAAGTGGATAGCCGAAGGACGCCAATATGTTGTTCGTTTTAAGATAGAGCCCAATGAAGATGTACATGTGCACGACCTGATTCGTGGCGAGGTAGTTATCAATTCTTCTATCTTGGATGACAAGGTACTCTATAAGTCGGCCGATGAACTCCCTACTTATCATTTGGCAAACATCGTAGATGACCATTTGATGGAAGTTTCTCATGTCATTCGTGGTGAGGAGTGGTTACCTTCTGCTCCTTTGCATGTATTGCTGTATCGTGCTTTCGGATGGGAAGATACAATGCCTGCCTTTGCACATTTGCCTCTGCTGCTGAAGCCTGAAGGCAATGGCAAGTTGAGTAAACGTGACGGTGACCGTTTAGGTTTTCCGGTGTTTCCATTAGAGTGGCATGACCCGAAAACGGGTGAGGTATCTTCCGGTTACCGTGAGTCTGGTTATCTGCCGGAAGCGGTTATAAATTTCCTTGCCTTGTTGGGTTGGAATCCCGGTAATGACCAGGAACTGATGTCAATGGACGAACTGGTAAAACTGTTCGATTTGAGTCATTGCAGTAAGGCGGGTGCCAAGTTCGATTATAAGAAGGGCATTTGGTTCAATCACGAATATATACTGCAGAAACCGGATGAAGAGATTGCCCAGCTGTTTAAGCCTGTACTGGAAGGACAGGGAATAGATTTGTCTCAATATAGCGACGCTTATCTGACTCGCGTTGTTTCTTTAGTGAAGGGACGTGTCAATTTTGTAAAAGAGTTGTGGGAACAAGCCCGCTTCTTCTTCCAGGCACCGACATCTTATGCTGAGAAAGATGTGAAGAAACGCTGGTCTGAAGATACTCCCCGTATCATGTCAGAACTGATGGAGGTACTTCGTGGCATTGAAGACTTCTCGTCCAAACCGTCGGAGGATATTGTGATAGGCTGGATTACGGAGAAAGGTTACCACATGGGTAATGTAATGAACGCCTTCCGTCTGGCCGTTGTAGGTGAGTGTAAAGGTCCTCACATGTTTGATATTACCGAACTGATAGGCAAAGAAGAGACTTTGAAGCGCATTCAGCGTGCCATTGACGAAATCGGTAAATAATATCAGCTGGAGGTTTTATCAATATAGGATGTGATTATTAAAAGGTAATTCCTCTCTTGATACCGCCTCACACGAGATAACACAGATTAAAAAATAACCACGGATTATTTCATTGAGAAGATATCCGTGGTTATTTTTTTGTTATTGGATGTATCCCATTGCGATTGACGCAGTTCTTCTTTTACCGATACCAATCAGCGTACATCAAATAATTGTGCGCAATCTTTTGATTCAACTCCTTCGCCTGTTCGGGATCTACATTCTTGATGAACTTGGCAGGTACTCCTCCCCAGATGCTACCCGGCGGAATGACGGTTTTACTGAGCACCAACGAACCGGCAGCCACAATGGCCCCTTCGCCAATGACCGCATGGTCCAGCAACGTTGACCCCATACCGATAAGCGCATAGTCATGAACAGTAGCCCCGTGAATGGTGACATTATGCCCCACGGACACATGGTTACCTATTTCAATCGTAGATTTCTCATAGAGCGTGTGTAGAACACTGCCGTCTTGAATGTTGACCCCGTCGCCAATGCGGATGGAGTTGACATCGCCGCGCACCACCGTGCTGAACCATATACTACAATCACGTCCCATTTTTACGTCACCGATGATGACGGCATTGTCTGCCAAAAAGCAATTCTCGCCAAACTCCGGCGTAAATCCTCTTACTGATTTAATGATGACCATATATAAATAATGTAGTAAACGATAATATGATGTATTTATACCGGTGCGCAAGCATCTGCCAGCCATTCACGTTCGTCGTCCGTAAGGTCTGGAGCAAGTTGCTCATACACGGTGTGGTGATAACTGTTCAGCCAATCCATTTCTGCTTGCGTCAGCATCTCGCGCCGGATGCCTTTCTTACAGATGGGGCAGAGGGTCAGTGTCTCAAAGCGCAGGTAGCGGCCGAACATGCCTTCGCCGGCGGGAACGGTCAGCAGAAGATTTTCTGTGCGGACACCATGACTGCCGGCTTTGTAGACACCCGGTTCGTTACTGGTGACCATACCGATGTGAAGCGGTACGGGATTCTCGTTCATACGGATGCTTTGTGGACCCTCGTGTACGTTCAGAAAATGTCCCACTCCGTGTCCGGTGCCGTGCAGATAATTCATGTAGTGTTGCCATAGCGGCATGCGTGCCAATACATCCAGCTGCGCACCGCGGGTGCCTTCCGGAAAGACGGCGGTTGCCAAAGCAATGTGCCCCTTCAGTATCAGAGTATAATCTGTTTTCTCTTCCTCGGTCAGTGCGCCTAAAGCAATGGTGCGCGTGATGTCCGTAGTCCCGTTCAGATATTGCGCCCCTGAGTCGAGCAGCAGAAATCCGCTGTTGTGCAGCGGTAAGTCGGTTTCGGGCGTCGCTTCGTAGTGTACGATGGCACCGTGTTCCCCATATCCAGCAATGGTGTCGAAACTTTCTCCCCGATAGAGCGGCTGTGCAGCCCGCAAGTCGTGCAGCTTTTGACTGACGCTCATCTCCGTCTCTCCACCGCGGGCAACCGCCTTTTCCAACCAATAGAGGAACCGTACCAATGCTACTCCGTCGCGCTGCATGGCGGTGCGGATGCCGGCTATTTCTTGTTCATTACGTATGGCTTTCATCAGTGCTACGGGCAATGCTTTTTCCATCACTTCGCAAGCAGATGACAGGGAGGCACGTACGGCATAGTTCGTCTTGGCCGGATCCATCCACAGGGTGCATGGGGGAAGCTGCTGCAAGTAGTCAGCCGTTTCTTCATAAGGATGTAAGGTGATGCCGTTTTTACGAAGGTAGGCCGATACTTCCTCGGTCACCTTGGCCGGCTGGATGAAGTAGTGTACCTCTTGCTCTGTTATCAGCAGATAGCTCACCACTACGGGATTACAATGTACATCGTTCCCCCGCAGATTCAGCACCCAGGCGATTTCGTCCAATGCACACACCAATAGCGCTTGCGCCCCTTCGGCCTGTATCTTCTCCCGCAGGCGGGCGATTTTCTGTTGACAGCTTTCACCTGCATACGCCTCGTCATAGACAACGGCCGGTGCCTCCGGCATGGGCGGACGATTCTCCCACAATGCGTTGAACGGGTCACCGATGTCTTTTACAGAAAGCTGACAGATGGTAAGTTCTTCTTTCATCTGTGCCACTTCTTTGACGGCAAATACTGCGCCGTCAATGCCCACTGTACTGTTGGCAGGCAAGTGACTTGCCAAGAAGCGGATGATGGAAGGCGTTTCTGCCAGTCCCTCCTTATAAAGTTGAATGCAACTGCCTTCTAATTGCTGAAAGGCTTGCAGGAAGTAACGCGAGTCTGTCCATAGTCCGGCCTCGTTGCGTGTCACTACCACCGTTCCGGCTGAACCGTTGAAGCCTGATATCCACTCTCTTGCCATCCAGTGCGGAGCAACATACTCGCTGAGGTGCGGGTCTGTGCTGGGCACAATGAAAGCGTCTATGCCTGTTGCGTCGAACAGACATCGCAGGGCGTCGATGCGCTGATTGATTTCTTGTTTCATATATAATTAAAATAAGGTGAGTTTGATTTTTCGTCTGAATATCTCCTTTCACAGCAGCAGGCGAGGCAATATAGCTGCAAAGATAAGAAATCGACTGCGTTTGGCAAATTGACAGATTGTATTTTCTAATCGCTGAGAATCGCTTATTTCTGACCGGAGGTGGTGTCGTTCGAAAATAACGAAGTAAATTTCTGTATCTTGCAGACCAATAGTGTGATAAAGAAATTTATACAAATATTTTAGAGCGAAAATAGTGCCTCGAATAAAAAATGTGTACACATGGAAGCGGGAAGTTAACTTGGTTCGTGCTCGAAACATGTTTCCAGCATGAGCCATATTAACTTCCCGCTCGTCCAATGTGTGCCTTTTGTTTGCAAAAAGGGTCTTTCGGAGTGAATAAATATACGCTTTTGTGTATGTTTATGCAGGAATCCTGCATGTTTATGCAAAAATAGAGTGTTAATAAAACCTACTTCGGTGATTTTATAAAAATGAGAAGTCAGCGAAAACGGTTGTAGCCTGACGTTTTGTTGTAAATGTGCGCAATATCCCTTGCAAATGGATAAATGAGAGCCGCACGCCTTCGATTCATCTTTTTTACAGACGCTGAGCCCGGGATTCTCCTGCCGGATAATTGGATTTGGAATTATACGGCTTTCTGTTTACATTTGCATATCATTCATCAAGCCCAATAATATTATGAAAATACGTTTTTACGGGCTGCTTTTGGCAGCATGTTTATTCCTGCCCGGAAAGGCAGAAGCAAAGAATAATGAGAAACCTTTTGTGATTCCTGAATTGCAGGAGTGGAAAGGTGGGGAGGGCCTGTTTACGCCGACAGCAACTTCCCGCATCGTGTACACGGACAAAGACCCGGAGGTGGCGCGTATTGCCAACCGCTTTGCCGATGACTACGCGCTGATGTTCGGCCGACGGATGCAGGTCGTAGAGGGGCGTGCGGTTGCCGGTGATTTTGTCTTGTCGCTTGCTGCCGACAAACGGCTGGGTGAAGAGGGGTATAGTCTGAAAGTGACCAATCGCGTCACACTTACTGCCCCTAAGGGTAAAGGTCTGTTCTGGGGAACGCGGACATTGCTCCAACTGTCTGAGCAACGCGCCGACCGGGCATTGCCGAAAGGAACTGCGCGCGACTATCCGGATTATGGCATTCGCGGGTTTATGCTGGACTGCGGACGTAAATACATCCCGATGAACATGCTGCGCGATTATGTCAAGATTATGGCTTATTATAAGATGAATACGTTTCAGATTCATCTGAATGACAACGCTTTCCCTCGGTTCTTTAATCACGATTGGAATAAGACATACGCTGCTTTCCGCTTGGAATGTGAGACCTTTCCGGGGTTGACCGCCCGCGATGGATACTACACGAAGAAAGACTTCATCGACTTGCAACTGTTGGCAGACAGTCTGGGAGTGGAGATTATTCCTGAAATAGACGTGCCGGCACATTCGCTCGCGCTGACGCGCTACAAACCGGAGATTGGCAGTCTGGAATATGGCATGGACCACCTCGACCTGTTCAATCCGGAGACATACAAATTTGTGGATGCGCTCTTCCGCGAATATTTGGAGGGAAGCCAGCCTGTATTCAGAGGAAAACGGGTACATATCGGTACGGACGAATATTCGAATAAGAAACAAGACGTGGTTGAAAAGTTCCGCGAGTTCACCGACCATTATATCCGGCTGGTCGAGAGTTACGGCAAGCAGGCTTGTGTGTGGGGTGCTCTGACGCATGCTAACGGTGTGACGCCGGTCAAATCGGAAAACGTGCTGATGAACGCTTGGTACAACGGTTATGCCGACCCGCGCGAGATGGTCAGACAGGGGTATGACTTGATTAGCATTCCGGACGGCTATCTCTATATTGTGCCCGCAGCCGGTTATTACCACGATTATCTGAACACTAAGATGTTGTATGAGAAGTGGACGCCGGCGCACGTCGGTAAAGAGGTGTTTGAGGAAAAAGACCCGCATATCAAGGGTGGTATGTTTGCCGTCTGGAACGACCATGCCGGCAACGGCATCAGTACGAAAGACATCCACTACCGTGCGTTTCCTGCCATGCAGACGTTGTCGGTCAAGATGTGGACCGGAAAGGATTGTACGGTGCCTTATGCGGTGTTCGACAGTTGCCGCCTTGCCCTCAGCGAAGCGCCGGGCGTAAACTATGCCGGTCGCATCGGGCGGTCTCCCCGCTCCGTTTATAATGCGGGGGCGTTGCAACCCGGTATGCAGACAGGGCTGCGCGAAATCGGCTATCAATACACGGTCTCATTTGACATCCAGGCCGTTCGGGAAGAAAAAGGAACTGTCCTGTTCTGTTCGCCGGATGCGGTCTTTTATCTCTCTGACCCGATTTCCGGTAAGTTGGGATTTGCCCGCGATGGTTATTTGAATACATTTGAATATCAGTTCTATCCTGACGAACGCGCTTCGGTCAGCATCGTCGGCGATGAAAAATCTACCAGCCTCTATATCGATGGCAAGCTGAAAGAAAAAATGGAACGGATGAAACTATATCGTAGCAGTGGTAAAGACTCGATGAATTACGTCCGCACACTGGTTTTCCCGCTTGAAAAGGTAGGTGAATTTAAAAGCAGCATCCGAAATCTGGAGGTGCTGAACTATTGTAAACCGGCGGAATGAAAAAGGCTAAAATTTGTGGAAACAGACAGTTGAAGTAAAAATAAAGACCGAAAATTTCATCGAAAGTTTTGTAAATAAAGAAAGTAAGTGTAATTTTGCAGCCCGATTTAGTCGCATTTATTTTTAAACCATTAATATTTAAAGTACCAAAAATGATTGTAGTACCAGTAAAAGAAGGCGAAAACATCGAAAAAGCGCTGAAGAAATTTAAACGTAAATTTGAAAAAACAGGTATCGTAAAAGAGTTGAGAAGCAGACAACAATTCGACAAACCGTCTGTTGTTAAAAGACTTAAGAAAGAACGTGCCATTTACGTACAGAAACTTCAGCAAGTAGAAGATTAATAATTCGTAAAATCGTTTGATTTATTGAATTCTTTTTCCTACATTCGTTGCATGATTAGATATGTAGCGATATGCGTCTGGTAGATTCTTTTCTTGATTATTTGCGTTTCGAGCGAAATTACTCTACAGAGACTATTAAAGCCTATGAGAGTGATTTGAAGCAGTTTGCAGAATATTATGAAAAGGAAACCGGAAAAGAGGTGCTTCCAAAAGATGTCGATTCTGATATTGTCAGAGAGTGGATTATCTCGCTGATGGATCAGAAACGGACAGCGACTTCGGTTAACCGAAAGTTGAGTTCATTGCGGTCTTTTTATAGATTTCTTTTGCGCAAAGGCGAGGTGGAGGTGAATCCGCTACGCCGGGTAAACGGCCCTAAGAAAAATAAACCGTTGCCGGTATTTGTGAAAGAGGAAGAAATGAACAGGCTGCTGGATGACATAGACTTCGGAGAAGGGTTTAAGGGATGCCGTGACCGCTTGATAGTCGAAATGTTTTATGTAACAGGCATGCGACTGATTGAGTTGATAGGGCTGGATGATGAAAGCGTTGATTTCGCTTCCTCTGTAATTAAGGTTACGGGGAAAAGAAATAAACAGCGTCTGATACCTTTTGATGAGGAGTTGAGGAAGTCGATGGAAGTGTATTTGAAGGTGCGACAAGAAGAAGTTCCGGTATGTTCGGGTGCTTTCTTCGTCCGTGAAACGGGTGAACGCCTCTCACGCAGTATCGTGGAAACAATTGTGAAACGGAATCTTTCTAAAGTAGTGACGATAAAGCGAAGAAGTCCCCATGTGCTGAGACATACTTTTGCTACAACGATGCTGAATCATCATGCGGAGTTGGGAGTAATAAAGGAATTATTGGGACATGAAAGTCTGGCGACGACGGAGATTTATATGCATACTACTTTTGAAGAGTTAAAACAAGTGTATAATCAGGCCCATCCTCGGGCTTAAAGAAAAAGGAGGTAAGTATGGAAGTAAGAATTCAATCGATTCATTTTGATGCATCGGAACAGTTGCAGGCTTTTAATCAGAAAAAAGTAGCAAAGCTGGAGCGATTTTATGACGATATAAAGAAAGTAGAGGTGTCATTGAAAGTGGTTAAACCAGAAACGGCTGAGAATAAAGAAGCCGGAGTCAAGGTGTTGATACCTAATGGAGAACTTTATGCTAACAAGGTGTGTGATACATTCGAGGAAGCAGTCGATCTCTGTTTGGAAGCCTTGGAAAAACAGCTGGTTAAACACAAAGAAAAACAACGCAACAAATAAAAAAAACTGCTTAAATTTGGCAGGTAAAAAATAAATGTCTAAATTTGCAGCCGTTTCGCTTGCGGTAGTATGCGGCGGCTGCAAATTTTTGACTTGCCTCTTTAGCTCAGTTGGCCAGAGCACGTGATTTGTAATCTCGGGGTCGTTGGTTCGAATCCGACAAGAGGCTCAAAAATAAGGGCAAATTCCAGAGTGGCCAAATGGGGCAGACTGTAAATCTGCTGGTTTATACCTTCGGTGGTTCGAATCCATCTTTGCCCACGCAAATGTCCTTGCTGTTATAGCTCAGCGGTAGAGCACTTCCTTGGTAAGGAAGAGGTCCCGGGTTCAAGTCCCGGTAACAGCTCTAAAAAGTGGAAGCTGATTATTAATCAAATAAATAAGTAAAGCTATGGCTAAAGAGAAATTCGAACGTACCAAACCGCACGTTAACATTGGTACAATTGGTCACGTAGACCACGGTAAAACAACTTTGACTGCTGCTATCACTACAGTGTTGGCAAAAAAAGGTCTTTCTGAAGTTAAGTCTTTCGATCAGATTGATAACGCTCCTGAAGAAAAGGAACGTGGTATCACGATCAATACTTCTCACGTTGAATACGAAACCGCAACTCGTCACTATGCACACGTTGACTGTCCGGGACACGCTGACTATGTGAAGAACATGGTAACGGGTGCTGCTCAGATGGACGGTGCTATTATCGTAGTTGCTGCTACCGATGGTCCGATGCCTCAGACTCGCGAGCACATCTTGCTGGCTCGTCAGGTGAATGTGCCGAGACTGGTAGTGTTCATGAACAAGTGCGATATGGTTGACGACCCCGAAATGTTGGAGCTGGTTGAAATGGAAATGCGTGAGTTGCTTTCTGCTTACGATTTCGATGGTGACAATACTCCGTTTATTCAAGGTTCTGCTCTTGGTGCATTGAATGGTGTTGAGAAGTGGGAAGAAAAGATTATGGAGTTGATGGATGCTTGTGATACTTGGATTCCTCTGCCTCCGCGTGATATCGATAAACCTTTCTTGATGCCGGTAGAAGACGTGTTCTCTATCACAGGTCGTGGTACTGTGGCAACTGGTCGTATCGAGGCTGGTGTTGTTAAGGTAGGTGATGAAGTTGAAATCCTTGGTTTGGGTGAAGATAAGAAATCTGTTGTAACAGGTGTTGAAATGTTCCGCAAACTGTTGGATGAAGGTGAAGCTGGTGACAACGTAGGTCTGTTGCTGCGCGGTATCGACAAGAACGAAATCAAGCGTGGTATGGTACTCTGCAAGCCGGGTCAGATTAAGCCTCACTCTAAATTCAAAGCTTCTATCTACGTTTTGAAGAAAGAAGAAGGTGGTCGTCACACTCCGTTCCACAACAAATATCGTCCTCAGTTCTATCTGCGTACTATGGACTGTACAGGTGAAATTACTTTGCCGGAAGGTGTAGAAATGGTAATGCCGGGTGATAACGTTGAAATCACTGTAACATTGATCTATCCGGTAGCTTTGAACGTAGGTCTGCGTTTCGCTATCCGCGAAGGTGGTCGTACAGTAGGTTCTGGTCAGATTACAGAGATCCTCGAATAATAACTATATTTTAATCAGTTCTCGGCGTTTGGTCGGGAACTGATTATGTTCACACGGGAGTAGCTCAGTTGGTAGAGCACCGGTCTCCAAAACCGGGTGTCGGGAGTTCGAGCCTCTCCTCCCGTGCTAATATTTTTGCAATGAAGAGAATTGTAACATATTTCAAAGAAGCTTACGATGAACTTGTGCATAAAGTGTCGTGGCCTACGTATGCAGAACTGACTAACAGTGCGGTAGTTGTTTTATATGCTTCCCTGCTTATCGCATTGGTTGTGTTTGTGATGGATTTCTGTTTTCAGAATGTAATGGAGTTTGTTTATCCACATTAAAAAGTTAGGAAAGAATGTCTGAGGTTGAAAAGAAATGGTACGTCTTACGTGCTGTTAGTGGAAAAGAAGCTAAGGTAAAAGAGTATCTCGAAGCTGATATGAAAAACAGCGACCTTGGTGATTTTGTGTCTCAGGTATTAATTCCGACCGAGAAGGTGTATCAGGTTCGCAACGGTAAAAAAGTTGTGAAAGAAAGAAGCTATCTTCCGGGCTATGTCTTGGTCGAGGCTGCTTTGGTGGGTGAGGTTGCTCACCAACTGAGGAATACTCCTAATGTGATAGGCTTTTTAGGTGGAATGGATAAACCGGTTCCTTTACGTCAGTCTGAAGTAAACCGTATTCTGGGTACCGTTGACGAATTGCAGGATGCAGCTGAAGAGTTGAATATCCCTTATGTAGTTGGTGAGACGGTGAAGGTAAACTACGGTCCGTTCAGTGGATTTAGTGGTATTATTGAAGAAGTGAATACGGAGAAGAAAAAGCTGAAGGTCATGGTAAAGATATTCGGGCGGAAAACACCGCTTGAATTAGGCTTTATGCAGGTCGAAAAGGAATAGTGCAGGTGTTACGCTGCAATATTTCTTATATGTGTTATATATAAATCATTTTTTAAAATGGCTAAAGAAGTTGCTGGATTAATCAAATTACAGATTAAAGGAGGCGCGGCAAACCCATCACCTCCCGTAGGACCTGCCTTGGGTTCGAAGGGTATCAATATCATGGAGTTTTGCAAGCAATTCAACGCCAGAACCCAAGACAAGGCAGGAAAAGTTCTTCCTGTAATCATCACTTATTATGCAGACAAGTCTTTTGATTTTGTAATCAAGACTCCTCCTGTAGCTGTTCAGTTGCTGGAGCTGACTAAGGTGAAGAGTGGTTCTGCTGAGCCTAACCGTAAGAAAGTTGCCGAGATTACTTGGGAACAGGTTCGTGCGATTGCTCAGGATAAGTTGGTCGACTTGAACTGCTTTACTGTAGAGGCAGCTATGAAAATGGTTGCAGGTACAGCGCGTAGTATGGGTATTACTGTAAAAGGGGAGTTCCCGGTTAACAATTAATAAACTTCAATTAGAATGGGTAAACTGACAAAAAATCAAAAGTTGGCTGCAGAAAAAATTGAAGCAGGGAAAGCATACTCTCTTAAAGAAGCGTCTGCTTTGGTGAAAGAGATTACTTTTACTAAGTTTGATGCTTCATTGGATATTGACGTACGTTTGGGCGTTGACCCTCGTAAGGCAAACCAAATGGTGAGAGGTGTAGTTTCACTTCCTCATGGTACAGGTAAGGTAACACGTGTGTTGGTGCTTTGTACACCGGATGTTGAAGCTGCTGCAAAAGAAGCCGGAGCCGATTATGTTGGTCTTGATGAATATATAGAAAAGATCAAAGGTGGATGGACGGATGTAGATGTGATTATCACGATGCCGTCTATCATGGGTAAGATTGGTGCTTTGGGTCGTGTGCTCGGTCCTCGTGGATTGATGCCGAACCCGAAAAGTGGCACTGTGACTATGGATGTTGCTAAAGCTGTGAAAGAAGTTAAGCAAGGTAAAATCGACTTCAAGGTTGATAAGAGTGGTATTGTGCATACTTCTATCGGTAAAGTTTCATTTAGTGCTGAGCAAATTCGTGATAATGCGAAAGAATTCATCTCTACTTTGATTAAGTTGAAACCGAGTGCAGCAAAAGGTACATATATTAAGAGTATTTATCTTTCGAGTACGATGAGTGCGGGTATCAAGATTGATCCGAAGAGCGTAGAAGAAATCTAATAAAACAGAGTAGCAATGAGAAAGGAAGATAAAAGTACGATTATTGAGCAGATTGCTGCTACAGTGAAAGAATACGGTCACTTCTATTTGGTTGATACCACGGCTATGAATGCGGCTGATACAAGCGCATTGAGAAGAGAGTGTTTCAAAGCTGGCATCAAATTGATGGTAGTAAAGAATTCATTGCTTCACAAGGCTTTGGAAAACCTGGAAGAGGATTACTCTCCGCTTTATGACTGTTTGAAAGGAACTACGGCCGTCATGTTTTGCGATGTGGCAAACGCACCGGCCAAGTTGCTGAAGGATAAGGCTAAGAACGGTATTCCCGGTTTGAAAGCAGCATATGCTGAAGAGGGCTTCTATGTTGGTGCTGACCAATTGGATGCACTTGTAGCTATCAAGAGTAAGAATGAAGTTATTGCTGAGATCGTTGCCTTGTTGCAATCGCCGGCCAAGAACGTTATTTCTGCTCTGCAATCAGGTGGAAACACCCTTCATGGAGTTCTCAAGACTCTTGGAGAACGTACCGAAGCGTAAGGCTTCATAAAATTACAATCAAATTATTTAGTATTTAAACAATTAAAATCATACAAAAATGGCAGATTTGAAAGCTTTTGCAGAACAATTAGTTAACTTGACAGTAAAAGAAGTTAATGAACTTGCAACTATCCTGAAAGAAGAATATGGTATTGAACCTGCTGCTGCAGCTGTTGCTGTTGCTGCTGGCCCTGCAGCTGGTGCTGCTGCCGCTGCTGAAGAAAAGACTTCTTTCGATGTAGTATTGAAGAGCGCTGGTGCAGCTAAACTTCAGGTTGTTAAGGCCGTTAAGGAAGCTTGCGGCTTGGGTCTGAAGGAAGCTAAGGATATGGTTGACGGTGCTCCTAGCGTAGTTAAAGAAGGTTTGGCTAAGGACGAAGCAGAATCGTTGAAGAAAACATTGGAAGAAGCTGGAGCTGAAGTTGAACTTAAATAACATTGGCCTGTAAATCAGGTAATTCGGTTAGGAACCCTTCTTGGAAAGGGTTCTTAACCTTTTTGTGTATATATTTCAAATTAGGTTCAACAAATCCATTTTCAAATGTCTTCAACCGTTGTAAATCAGAGAGTTAATTTTGCTTCTACTAAGAATCCGTTGGATTATCCGGATTTTTTGGAGGTACAATTGAAGTCATTCAAAGACTTCCTGCAATTGGATACGCCGCCTGAGAAGCGTAAGAATGAGGGGCTCTATAAAGTTTTTGCTGAAAACTTCCCGATAGCCGATACAAGAAATAATTTTGTGCTTGAATTTTTGGATTACTATATTGATCCGCCGCGCTATAGTATCGATGAATGTATAGAGCGAGGGCTTACATATAGTGTGCCTTTGAAAGCAAAATTAAAATTGTATTGTACCGATCCCGATCATGAAGATTTTGATACGGTGATTCAAGATGTGTTCCTCGGTCCTATTCCGTATATGACTGACAAGGCGACTTTTGTCATTAACGGTGCGGAACGTGTTGTTGTGTCTCAGTTACATCGTTCGCCGGGCGTATTTTTCGGTCAAAGTGTACATGCCAATGGTGCGAAACTTTATTCGGCACGTATTATACCTTTTAAAGGTTCTTGGATAGAGTTTGCTACCGATATCAACAATGTGATGTATGCGTACATCGACCGTAAAAAGAAATTGCCGGTAACAACTTTGTTGAGAGCTATTGGCTTTGAGAATGACAAGGATATCCTTGAGATATTCAACTTGGCAGAAGACGTCAAAGTAAACAAAACCAATCTGAAGAAGATTGTTGGACGTAAGCTGGCCGCTCGTGTATTGAAGACATGGATTGAGGACTTTGTTGATGAAGATACCGGTGAGGTAGTTTCTATCGAACGTAATGAGGTCGTTATTGACCGTGAGACTGTCATCGAACCGGAACATGTAGATATTATATTGGAGTCGGGCGTTCAAAATGTTCTTGTGCACAAAGAAGAACCGAACCAGTCCGATTATTCTATCATATACAATACGCTTCAGAAAGACCCGAGTAACTCTGAAAAGGAAGCTGTGCTTTACATCTATCGCCAGTTGAGAAATGCAGACCCTGCCGATGATGCAAGTGCACGCGAAGTAATCAATAACCTGTTCTTCTCGGAGAAGCGATATGATTTGGGAGACGTAGGCCGTTATCGTATCAATAAAAAATTGAATCTGACGACGGATATGGATGTACGTGTCCTGACGAAAGAAGATATTATTGAGATTATCAAATATCTCATCGAGCTGATCAATTCGAAAGCGGATGTGGATGATATCGACCACTTGAGCAACCGTCGCGTGCGTACGGTGGGTGAGCAGTTGTCTAATCAGTTCGCTATCGGTTTGGCTCGTATGTCTCGTACGATTCGTGAACGTATGAATGTGCGCGACAATGAAGTGTTTACTCCGATTGATTTGATTAATGCAAAGACGATTTCGTCTGTTATTAATTCTTTCTTCGGAACAAATGCTTTGTCTCAGTTCATGGATCAGACAAACCCGTTGGCTGAGATTACTCACAAACGTCGTATGTCGGCACTGGGTCCCGGTGGTTTGTCGCGTGAGCGCGCGGGCTTTGAGGTGCGTGACGTGCACTATACACACTATGGTCGTCTGTGTCCGATTGAGACGCCGGAAGGTCCGAACATCGGTTTGATTTCTTCGTTGTGTGTATTTGCCAAGATTAATGATTTAGGCTTCATTGAAACGCCGTATCGTAAAGTTGAGAATGGCAAAGTTGACCTTTCGGAGAACGGTTTGGTTTATCTGACAGCTGAAGAAGAAGAAGGTAAGATTATAGCACAGGGTAATGCACCTCTCAATGATGATGGTACATTTATTCGTGAAAAGGTTAAAGCACGTCAGGATGCGGATTATCCGTTGGTTACGCCGAATGAGGTGGAATTGATGGACGTATCTCCTCAGCAGATTGCTTCTATCGCCGCTTCTTTGATTCCTTTCTTGGAACATGACGATGCTAACCGTGCGTTGATGGGTTCGAACATGATGCGTCAGGCAGTTCCTTTGTTGCGTACGGAGGCCCCAATTGTGGGTACTGGCATTGAACGTCAGTTGGCGCGTGATTCTCGTACTCAGATTGCGGCAGAAGGTGATGGTGTAGTTGACTTTGTAGATGCTACGACGATCCGTATCTTGTATGACCGTACGGAAGATGAAGAGTTCGTCAGCTTTGAATCGGCTCTGAAAGAGTACCACATTCCGAAATGGCGTCGTACGAACCAGAATATGACAATCGATTTGCGCCCGATTTGTGAGAAAGGACAAAGAGTAACCGCAGGTCAGATTCTGACGGAAGGTTATTCTACTCAGGATGGTGAATTGGCACTAGGTAAGAACTTGCTGGTAGCCTATATGCCATGGAAGGGATATAACTATGAGGATGCAATCGTTTTGAATGAAAGGGTTGTACGTGAGGATATTCTGACTTCTGTACACGTAGAGGAATTCTCTTTGGAAGTTCGTGAGACGAAGCGCGGTATGGAAGAGTTGACTTCTGATATTCCTAACGTAAGTGAGGAAGCAACGAAAGATTTGGATGATAATGGTATTGTCCGGATTGGTGCCCGCATTGAACCGGGTGATATCTTGATTGGAAAGATTACTCCGAAAGGTGAGTCTGATCCATCACCCGAAGAAAAATTGCTTCGCGCCATCTTTGGTGATAAGGCTGGTGACGTGAAAGATGCTTCGTTGAAAGCATCTCCTTCTTTGAAAGGCGTTGTTATTGGCAAACGCTTGTTCTCTCGTGTTATCAAGACACGTAGCTCTAAGCTGGCAGACAAGGCTTTATTGCCGAAGATTGATGAAGAATTTGAAGGGAAAGCTGCTGATTTAAAGAAAATCTTGACAAACAAACTTCTGAAGTTGACAGAAAACTATACTTCAGAGGGAGTGAAAGATTATATGGGAGCCGATGTGATTGCGAAAGGTGCCCGCTTCTCTGCTTCGGATTTCAGTGATTTGGACTTCACGACTGTTCAGTTAAGCAACTGGACGAAGGACGAACATACAAACGGATTGATTCGTGCCTTGGTGATGAACTACATCAAGAAGTATAAAGAACTGGATGCAGAGTTGAAACGTAAGAAGTTTGCTATTACCATTGGTGATGAATTACCTTCCGGTATTGTGCAAATGGCCAAAGTATATATTGCTAAGAAACGTAAGATCGGTGTCGGTGATAAGATGGCAGGTCGCCACGGTAATAAGGGTATCGTGTCTCGTGTAGTACGTCAGGAAGATATGCCGTTCTTGGCAGATGGTACTCCTGTTGATATCGTACTGAATCCGTTGGGTGTGCCTTCGCGTATGAATATCGGCCAGATATTCGAAGCTGTTTTAGGTAGTGCCGGAAAGAAACTTGGCGTAAAATTTGCTACTCCTATTTTTGATGGAGCTACGTTGGATGACTTGAATGAATGGACTGATAAGGCTGGTTTGCCCCGTTATGGTAAGACAACCTTGTATGATGGAGGTACCGGTGAAGCCTTTGAACAGCAGGCTACGGTTGGCGTGACTTATATGTTGAAACTCGGTCACATGGTTGAGGATAAAATGCACGCCCGTTCTATTGGTCCGTATTCACTTATTACACAACAGCCATTGGGTGGTAAGGCACAATTCGGTGGTCAGCGTTTCGGAGAAATGGAGGTTTGGGCGCTTGAAGCCTTTGGCGCGGCGCATATCCTGCAAGAGATTTTGACAATCAAGTCTGATGACGTCGTTGGACGTTCTAAGGCTTATGAAGCAATTGTGAAGGGTGAACCGATGCCTACACCGGGTATTCCTGAATCACTGAATGTATTGCTGCACGAGTTGAGAGGTTTAGGCTTGAGTATCAATCTTGAATAAGTATTTATAATTTCAATCTACATAACGTATGGCTTTTAGAAAAGATAACAAGATAAAGAGTAATTTCTCGAAAATCTCTATCGGTTTGGCTTCTCCTGAAGAAATCCTTGAGAATTCGAGTGGTGAAGTTTTAAAGCCTGAAACCATCAATTACCGTACATATAAACCCGAACGCGACGGTCTGTTTTGCGAACGTATTTTTGGTCCGGTAAAGGATTATGAATGCCATTGCGGTAAATATAAACGCATCCGTTACAAGGGTATTGTGTGCGATCGTTGTGGTGTTGAAGTCACAGAAAAGAAAGTGCGCCGCGAGCGTATGGGACATATCCAGTTAGTTGTTCCTGTTGCTCATATCTGGTATTTCCGCTCACTTCCCAATAAAATCGGTTATTTGTTAGGTTTGCCGACGAAGAAGTTGGATGCCATTATCTATTATGAACGTTACGTTGTTATTCAACCGGGTGTGTTGAGTGACGAAGTGGCTCAATATGATCTGTTGGAAGAAAGCGAATATCTGGATTTGCTGGATAAACTGCCTAAGGATAATCAGTTCTTGGAAGATTCCGATCCTAATAAGTTTATCGCAAAGATGGGAGCAGAAGCTGTTTATGATTTGCTTTGCCGCATTGATTTGGATGCACTTTCTTATGAATTGCGTCACCGTGCAGGTAGTGATTCTTCACAGCAGCGTAAAAGCGAGGCTCTGAAGCGTTTGCAGGTTGTAGAGTCGTTCCGTACATCTCGTGGCAGAAATAAGCCCGAGTGGATGATTATGCGCATTATACCTGTCATTCCGCCTGAGTTGCGTCCGTTGGTTCCGTTGGATGGTGGTCGTTTCGCTACTTCGGATTTGAATGACCTGTATCGCCGTGTGATTATTCGTAACAATCGCTTGAAGAGATTGATTGAAATTAAGGCTCCGGAAGTTATTCTGCGTAATGAGAAACGTATGTTGCAAGAGGCTGTTGACTCATTGTTCGACAACTCTCGCAAGTCCAGTGCGGTGAAGACTGATGCCAATCGTCCTTTGAAGTCTCTTTCTGATAGTTTGAAAGGTAAGCAGGGACGCTTCCGTCAGAATTTGTTGGGTAAACGTGTGGATTACTCAGCCCGTTCTGTAATCGTTGTTGGACCGGAATTGAAGATGGGTGAGTGCGGTATTCCTAAATTGATGGCAGCCGAGCTCTATAAGCCGTTTATCATCCGTAAACTCATTGAACGCGGTATTGTAAAAACTGTGAAGAGTGCCAAGAAGATTGTTGACCGTAAGGAACCCGTTATCTGGGATATCCTGGAGCACGTGATGAAAGGACACCCTGTTCTGCTGAACCGTGCCCCGACGCTTCACCGTCTTGGTATTCAGGCTTTCCAACCGAAAATGATTGAAGGTAAGGCTATCCAATTACACCCATTGGCATGTACGGCATTTAATGCCGACTTCGATGGTGACCAGATGGCTGTGCATTTGCCTCTGAGTAACGAAGCTATTTTGGAAGCTCAGTTGCTGATGCTTCAATCTCACAATATTCTGAACCCTGCTAACGGTGCACCTATTACCGTGCCGGCGCAAGATATGGTACTTGGTTTGTATTATATTACAAAATTGCGTAAGGGAGCTAAAGGGGAAGGCTTGACTTTCTATGGACCGGAAGAGGCACTCATCGCTTACAATGAAGGAAAGTGTGATATCCATGCACCTGTCAGTGTCATTGTAAATGATGTGGATGAAAACGGGAATATCGTTAAGAAAATGATGCATGATACTTCTGTAGGTCGTGTCATCGTTAACGAACTGGTTCCTGATGAAGCCGGATATATCAATACTATTATATCGAAGAAGTCATTGCGCGACATCATCAGCCATGTTATTAAAGTGTGTGGCGTTTCTAAAGCTGCAGATTTCTTGGATGGTATCAAGAACTTGGGTTATTATATGGCCTTTAAAGGTGGCTTGTCATTCAACTTGGGCGATATTATTATTCCCGAAGAGAAAGAGGCACTGGTACAGAAAGGTTATGAAGAGGTTGAGCAGGTTATCAATAACTATAACATGGGTTTCATTACCAACAATGAACGTTATAACCAGGTTATTGATATTTGGACACATGTTAATTCTGAGCTGTCTAACATCTTGATGAAGACCATTTCTAACGACGACCAAGGTTTCAATTCAGTTTATATGATGCTGGATTCGGGTGCCCGTGGTTCTAAGGAACAGATTCGTCAGTTGTCCGGTATGCGTGGTTTGATGGCTAAACCGCAGAAAGCAGGTGCTGAAGGCGGTCAGATTATTGAAAACCCGATTCTTTCGAACTTTAAGGAAGGCCTTTCCGTGTTGGAATATTTTATTTCTACTCACGGTGCGCGTAAAGGTTTGGCCGATACAGCCTTGAAGACAGCGGATGCCGGTTATTTGACCCGTCGTTTGGTCGATGTTTCGCATGATGTTATCATCAACGAAGAAGACTGCGGTACTCTCCGCGGACTGGTTTGCGCAGCGTTGAAGAATAACGATGAGGTTATTGCTACGTTGTATGAACGTATTCTCGGTCGTGTATCTGTACATGATATTGTTCATCCTACAACAGGTGAATTGATTGTAGCCGGTGGCGAAGAGATAACAGAAGAAATTGCTCAGAAGATAGAGGATTCTCCGATAGAAAGCGTTGAAATCCGCTCCGTATTGACGTGTGAGTCTAAGAAAGGTGTTTGTGCTAAGTGCTACGGACGCAATTTGGCTACAAGTCGTATGGTTCAAAAGGGCGAGGCTGTCGGAGTCATTGCAGCTCAATCTATTGGTGAACCGGGTACACAGTTGACATTGCGTACGTTCCACGCGGGTGGTACGGCTGCCAATATCGCAGCTAATGCCAGCATCGTGGCCAAGAATAATGCACGTTTGGAATTTGAGGAACTTCGTACAGTAGATGTCATCGATGAAGCGGGAGAACCGGCTAAGATGGTAGTAGGCCGTTTGGCTGAGTTGCGCTTCGTGGATGTGAATACAGATATTGTACTTTCTACTCACAATGTGCCTTATGGCTCTACTTTGTATGCTACGGATGGAGAAGTGGTTGAAAAAGGTAAGCTGATTGCACGTTGGGATCCGTTTAATGCAGTGATTATCACTGAAGCGGCGGGTAAGATTGAATTCGAAGATGTGATTGAAAACGTTACTTATAAAGTGGAGTCCGATGAGTCAACCGGTTTGCGTGAAATTATCATCATCGAATCTAAGGATAAGACGAAAGTACCTACCGCTCACATTATGACTGAGTCCGGCGAATTGATTCGTACTTATAACTTGCCTGTGGGTGGCCACGTTGTGGTAGAAGACAAGCAGACTGTTAAAGCGGGTGATGTCATTGTGAAGATACCTCGTGCCGTTGGTAAGGCAGGTGATATTACGGGTGGTCTTCCTCGTGTTACAGAGCTGTTTGAAGCACGTAATCCGTCCAATCCGGCTGTTGTTTCTGAAATTGATGGTGAGGTGACGATGGGTAAAGTAAAGCGTGGTAATCGTGAAATCATCGTTACGTCTAAGAGCGGAGAAGTCAAGAAGTATCTGGTGCCTCTATCCAAGCAGATTCTGGTACAGGAGAATGACTACGTACGTGCAGGTACACCGTTGTCTGATGGTGCAATTACACCGGCCGATATCTTGGCGATTAAAGGTCCTACGGCTGTCCAAGAATATATCGTGAATGAAGTTCAGGATGTTTATCGTTTGCAAGGTGTGAAGATTAATGATAAACACTTTGAGATTATCGTTCGTCAGATGATGCGTAAGGTTGAGATTAACGAACCGGGCGATACACGTTTCTTGGAACAACAGGTTGTTGACAAGATTGACTTCATGGAGGAAAATGACCGTATCTGGGGTAAGAAGGTAGTTGTAGATGCCGGTGACTCACAGAGTTTGCAGCCCGGTCAGATTGTCACAGCTCGTAAGCTGCGTGATGAAAACTCTATGTTGAAACGTCGTGACCTCAAACCGGTACAAGTACGTGATGCCGTGCCTGCTACTTCTACGCAGATATTGCAAGGTATTACCCGTGCAGCATTGCAGACCTCAAGCTTTATGTCCGCTGCTTCTTTCCAAGAGACGACGAAAGTACTTAATGAAGCAGCTATCAATGGCAAGGTTGATAGATTGGAAGGCATGAAGGAGAACGTTATCTGTGGTCATCTTATTCCTGCCGGTACTGGTCAGCGTGAGTTTGACAAAATCATTGTTGGCTCTAAAGAAGAATACGACCGGATGTTAGCGAATAAGAAGACAGTGTTAGACTATAATACTGTTGACGAAAAAGTGGAAGGATAATTTTCGTAAGAAAAGTGATAAATGAGAAAAAGAAAGCGTACCAACATGGTGCGCTTTCTTTTTCTCATTTTTTGTCTTGTATATCAATTTATGATTGCGATTTTTTGTGTAGGTTTGTGCACGAAACAAATGAAGTGATATCAGATATGGAAAATTTGGGAAACAGTAACGGTCAGTTACAAATAGAACTAAAAGAGGACGTGGCTCAGGGTATTTATGCAAATCTGGCTATTATCAGTCATTCCACGTCAGAGTTTATTGTCGATTTTATCCGTGTAATGCCCGGTATGCCTAAGGCCGGCGTTCAGTCCCGTATTATTTTGGCGCCGGAACATGCCAAACGCCTAATGAACGCTCTTCGGGAAAACATAGATAAATATGAGCGGGTGTATGGAACGATTCATTTCCCTTCGGAAGAGCAAATGCTACCTTTGGCAGGTATTCAGGGAGAGGCTTGATGACATATTTTTGTCACATCTATTCTTCTTTTAAGTGCATGGCTTGAGAGGGCTAACTTGCACATTATCAAAAAAAATATTGTAGCGCATTGGTATTTCAAAACTTATTCGTATCTTTGCACCCCGAAAAAGTGTATAGTTTCGAATCAATATAAATTAATATATAACTAAAATCAATTAAAATGCCTACAATTCAGCAATTAGTAAGAAAAGGACGCCAAGCGCTGGTAGACAAGAGTAAGTCTCCGGCATTGGATTCATGTCCTCAAAGACGTGGCGTTTGCGTGAGAGTGTATACAACCACTCCGAAAAAACCGAATTCGGCTATGCGTAAGGTAGCCCGTGTGCGTTTGACTAACGGTAAGGAGGTGAACTCCTATATTCCGGGTGAAGGTCATAATTTGCAGGAACACTCTATTGTATTGGTACGCGGTGGTCGTGTAAAAGACCTTCCGGGTGTACGTTATCACATTGTTCGTGGAACTTTGGATACAGCTGGTGTAGCTGGTCGTACGCAAAGACGCTCTAAGTATGGTGCAAAACGTCCGAAACCGGGCCAGGCTGCTCCTGCTAAGAAGAAATAAAACTTGTAATAATAAAAAAATAATAACAGACGTTTTAGTTTGCTTGGAAGATGCTAAAGGTTGAGTAAATTCTCCGGTGGGGGAGTTGAAGACGACAGAAGTAACAGCCAAGAACGAAACATTATTTAATCGAAAGATGAGAAAAGCAAAACCTAAAAAACGCGTTATCCTGCCGGATCCCGTGTTTAATGATGTGAAAGTTTCTAAGTTTGTGAATCATCTGATGTATGATGGTAAGAAGAATATTTCTTATGAAATCTTCTATGCTGCTTTGGAAACAGTGAAGAGTAAGATGCAGAATGAAGAGAAAACTGCTCTTGAGATTTGGAAAAAAGCGCTGGAAAATGTGACTCCTCAAGTGGAAGTGAAGTCTCGCCGTGTAGGCGGTGCTACATTTCAGGTTCCGACAGAAATCCGTCCGGATCGTAAGGAGTCTATCTCAATGAAGAATCTGATAATTTTTGCCCGCAAGCGTGGCGGTAAGTCTATGGCAGATAAGCTGGCTGCTGAAATCATGGACGCTTACAACGAACAAGGCGGTGCATTCAAACGTAAAGAAGATATGCACAGAATGGCTGAAGCTAACCGTGCATTTGCTCATTTCCGTTTCTAATTGATAAAACTTGATATAAATTTTAAAAGTAAAGGTATTAGAAAATGGCTAAGCAAGATTTACATTTGACCCGCAACATTGGTATCATGGCGCACATCGATGCCGGTAAAACAACGACTTCTGAGCGTATTTTGTTTTATACGGGATTGACTCATAAAATTGGTGAGGTACACGATGGAGCTGCTACCATGGACTGGATGGAGCAAGAGCAGGAGCGTGGTATTACGATTACCTCTGCTGCTACTACTACCTATTGGAATTATGCCGGTAATAAATATAAAATTAACCTGATTGACACTCCGGGACACGTGGACTTTACGGCTGAAGTAGAGCGTTCGTTGCGTGTGTTGGACGGTGCAGTTGCTACTTATTGCGCAGTAGGCGGAGTAGAACCTCAGTCTGAAACTGTATGGCGTCAGGCAGATAAGTATAATGTTCCTCGTATCGGTTATGTAAATAAGATGGACCGTTCGGGTGCAGACTTCTTTGAAGTAGTCCGCCAGATGCGTGAAATCTTGGGCGCAAATCCTTGTCCGGTTGTAATACCTATTGGTGCAGAGGAAAACTTTAAGGGTGTAGTTGATTTGATTAAGATGAAAGCTATCCTGTGGCATGACGAAACGATGGGCGCAGACTATGATGTGGAAGAAATTCCTGCAAATTTGCTTGACGAAGCTGAAGAGTGGAGAGGTAAAATGCTGGAAACTGTTGCTGAATTCGATGATGCGCTGATGGAGAAGTATTTCGATGATCCTTCTACGATTACAGAAGAAGAAATCCTGCGTGCATTGCGTGCCGGTACGTTGAAGATGGAGATTGTACCTATGTTGTGTGGCTCTTCCTTTAAGAATAAAGGTGTGCAGACACTGCTTGACTATGTATGCGCTTTCTTGCCTTCTCCTCTGGATACTCCGAATATCATCGGAACTAATCCGAATACAGGTGCTGAAGAAGATCGTAAACCGAGTGAAGATGAAAAGACATCAGCATTGGCATTTAAGATTGCAACAGACCCGTACGTAGGTCGTCTGACATTCTTCCGTGTATATTCAGGTAAGGTTGAATCTGGTTCTTATATTTACAATAGCCGTTCCGGCAAAAAGGAACGTGTGTCTCGCTTGTTCCAAATGCACTCAAATAAGCAAAATCCTGTAGAGGTTATTTCTGCTGGTGATATTGGCGCTGGTGTAGGTTTCAAGGATATCCGTACAGGTGATACCTTGTGTGATGAGACAGCTCCGATTGTGCTTGAATCTATGGACTTCCCCGAACCGGTTATTGGTATTGCTGTTGAGCCTAAGACTCAGAAGGATATGGATAAGTTGTCTAACGGTTTAGCGAAGTTGGCTGAAGAAGACCCGACATTTACAGTTCGTACAGACGAGCAAACAGGTCAGACGGTTATTTCCGGTATGGGTGAGCTTCACTTGGATATTATTATCGACCGTTTGAAACGTGAGTTTAAAGTTGAATGTAACCAAGGTAAACCTCAGGTTAATTACAAAGAGGCTATTACGAAGACTGTCAACCTGCGTGAGGTTTACAAGAAACAGTCTGGTGGTCGCGGTAAATTTGCCGACATCATTGTAAACGTTGGTCCTATCGACGAAGACTTTAAGGAAGGCGGATTGCAGTTTATCAACGAAGTTACCGGCGGTAACATTCCTAAGGAATTTATCCCTTCTGTTCAGAAAGGTTTCCAGACCGCTATGAAGAATGGTGTATTGGCTGGCTTCCCGATGGACAGCTTGAAAGTAACTTTGTTAGATGGTTCTTTCCACCCGGTTGACTCTGATCAGTTGTCATTTGAAATCTGCGCAATTCAGGCCTACAAGAATGCTTGCTCTAAGGCGGGTCCCGTATTGATGGAGCCTATCATGAAGCTGGAAGTTGTTACTCCGGAAGAAAACATGGGTGACGTTATTGGTGACTTGAACAAGCGTCGCGGACAAGTTGAAGGTATGGAGTCAAGCCGTTCTGGTGCTCGTATCGTGAAGGCTATGGTACCATTGGCTGAGATGTTTGGTTATGTAACTGCTTTACGTACCATCACTTCAGGTCGTGCAACTTCTTCTATGACCTACGATCATCATGCTCAGGTTTCTACTTCTATTGCTAAGGCAGTATTGGAAGAGGTGAAAGGACGCGTTGATTTGCTTTAAGAGAATTATAAGCCCGCAAGTTAGCGAATGACTCTTAACTTGCGGTGCTTTCATTTATTATAAACAGTTTTAATTATAACACTAATGAGTCAAAAAATTAGAATCAAATTGAAATCTTACGACCACAACTTGGTTGACAAGTCTGCTGAGAAGATTGTAAGAACAGTGAAGGTTACAGGTGCTATTGTTAGCGGTCCTATTCCTCTTCCTACGCATAAGCGTATTTTTACAGTAAACCGTTCGACTTTCGTTAACAAAAAGTCACGTGAACAGTTTGAACTTTCTTCTTATAAGAGATTGATCGACATCTATAGTTCTACAGCTAAGACAGTTGATGCTCTGATGAAGTTGGAGTTGCCGAGTGGCGTGGAGGTAGAAATCAAAGTGTAAGTATTTAAATTTTAATTGAAATGCCAGGATTATTAGGAAAAAAAATCGGAATGACATCCGTTTTCAGTGCCGAGGGTAAAAACGTACCATGCACTGTTATCGAAGCAGGTCCTTGTGTTGTTACTCAAGTTAAGACGGTAGAGAAAGATGGTTATGCTGCCGTTCAACTGGGATTCCAGGAGAAGAAAGAGAAGCATACAACAAAACCGTTGATGGGACATTTTAAGAAGGCTGGAGTAACTCCCAAGAAACACTTGGCTGAGTTCAAAGGATTTGATGAATTGAACCTTGGTGACACCGTTTCTGTGAACATATTCGATGGTGAAACTTTCGTTGATGTTATCGGAACTTCCAAAGGTAAAGGTTTCCAGGGCGTTGTAAAAAGACATGGTTTTGGCGGTGTAGGCCAGACTACTCATGGTCAGCATAATCGTGCCCGCAAACCGGGTTCTATTGGTGCTTGTTCTTACCCTGCAAAAGTATTTAAAGGTATGCGCATGGGTGGACAGTTAGGTGGTAATAGAGTAACTGTTCAGAACTTACGAGTATTAAAAGTAATTGCGGAACACAATCTTCTGTTAGTAAAAGGTTCTATTCCGGGTTGCAAAGGTTCAATCGTAATAATTGAAAAATAATGGAAGTTAGCGTATATAACATTAAAGGTGAAGACACTGGAAGAAAGGTTACGTTAAATGAATCTATCTTCGGCATTGAGCCCAACGATCATGCTATTTACTTGGCTGTGAAGCAGTTTATGGCAAATCAGCGTCAGGGTACTCATAAGTCTAAAGAAAGAAGTGAAATCAGTGGTTCTACACGTAAAATCGGCCGACAGAAAGGTGGTGGCGGTGCTCGTCGCGGTGATATGAACTCGCCAGTACTTGTTGGTGGTGGTCGTGTATTTGGTCCAAAGCCTCGTGATTATTCTTTTAAATTGAATAAGAAGGTGAAAGCTTTAGCGCGTAAATCTGCTTTGTCTTACAAGGCTCAGAACAATGCTATTGTAGTGGTTGAGGACTTCAATTTTGAGCAACCTAAGACTAAGGCTTTTGTTGAAATGGTAAATAATCTTAAAATTTCAGACAAGAAGCTGTTGATGGTTTTAGCAGAAGCGAATAAAAACGTATATTTGTCGGCTCGTAATTTGAAGGGCGCTAATGTGCAGACTGTCTCAGGATTAAATACTTACAGAGTATTGGATGCCGGAGCACTTGTTCTTACTGAAAGTGCACTTTCTGCCATTGATAATATCTTAATGTAAAGGAGGCTTAGATAATGGGAATTATTATTAAACCGTTAGTGACAGAAAAGATGACTGCAATTACTGAAAAGGCTGGTAACCGTTTCGGTTTTGTAGTGCGTCCTGATGCTAATAAGTTGGAAATTAAAAAAGAAGTTGAAACCCTTTACGGTGTTACAGTGGTTGATGTAAATACGATGAAGTATGCGGGTAAAAGCAAAAGCCGCTATACAAAAGCTGGAATTGTAAAGGGACGTACAAATGCTTATAAGAAAGCTGTTGTTACGTTGAAAGAAGGTGAAACAATTGATTTTTATAGCAATATCTAATAGAAATGGCAGTACGTAAATTTAAGCCCACTACACCGGGGCAAAGACATAAGATTATTGGTACTTTCGAAGAAATCACTGCACGGGTACCAGAAAAGTCTCTTGTATTTGGTAAGAAATCCTCAGGTGGCCGCAATAACGTAGGTAAGATGACCATGCGTTATATTGGTGGTGGTCATAAGAAGGTTATTCGTATTATTGACTTCAAGAGAAATAAAGACGGTGTGCCAGCAGTTGTTAAGACGATAGAATACGATCCGAATCGTTCGGCTCGTATCGCTTTGTTGTTTTATGCTGATGGTGAAAAAAGGTATATTATTGCTCCTAATGGATTGCAAGTCGGTGCGACTTTAATGTCAGGTGAAAATGCAGCTCCAGAGATTGGTAATGCGCTTCCTCTGCAAAATATTCCAGTAGGTACCGTGATTCATAATATTGAATTGCGTCCGGGACAAGGCGCTGCTTTGGTTCGTTCGGCTGGTAACTTTGCCCAATTGACTTCAAGAGAAGGTAAATATTGTGTAATTAAGTTGCCTTCAGGTGAGGTTCGTCAGATTCTGAGTACATGTAAGGCTACTATTGGTAGTGTTGGTAATTCAGATCACGGATTGGAAAGTTCTGGTAAGGCGGGTCGTTCTCGCTGGTTGGGACGTCGTCCGCACAACCGTGGTGTTGTTATGAACCCGGTTGATCACCCGATGGGTGGTGGTGAAGGACGTGCTTCGGGAGGTCACCCGAGATCTCGCAAGGGATTGTATGCTAAGGGATTGAAGACAAGATCGCCGAAGAAACAGTCGTCTAAGTATATAATAGAGAGAAGAAAGAAGTAACCTGATTAATTGAGTAGTTTATGAGTCGTTCATTAAAAAAAGGTCCGTATATTAACGTTAAGCTTGAGAAGAAAATTCTTGCCATGAATGAAAGTGGTAAGAAAGTTGTGGTTAAGACGTGGGCCAGAGCTTCAATGATTTCGCCTGATTTTGTAGGCCATACCGTTGCAGTTCACAATGGAAATAAATTCATTCCTGTTTATGTTACCGAGAATATGGTTGGACATAAGTTGGGCGAGTTCGCTCCGACGCGTACGTTTAGAGGCCATGCAGGTAATAAGAAAAAATAAAGCAGGTTATACTGAAATAAAAAAGTAACAATATAATGGGAGCAAGAAAGAAAATATCGGCTGAAAAAAGAAAAGAAGCCCTTAAAACCATGTATTTTGCGAAATTGCAAAATGTTCCTACTTCCCCAAGAAAAATGCGTCTCGTGGCAGACATGATACGTGGAATGGAAGTAAATAGAGCGCTTGGTGTGTTGAAGTTCTCTTCTAAAGAGGCTGCTGCGAGAGTGGAAAAGTTGTTGCGCTCTGCAATTGCTAATTGGGAACAGAAAAACGAACGTAAAGCAGAAAGTGGTGAATTGTTCGTAACCAAGATTTTTGTTGATGGTGGTGCTACGCTGAAGAGAATGCGTCCGGCTCCGCAGGGAAGAGGTTATCGGATTCGTAAACGTTCAAACCACGTGACATTGTTCGTTGGTTCTAAAAGTAATAACGAAGATCAAAATTGAGGTGTAAATGGGACAAAAAGTTAATCCAATAAGCAACCGTTTAGGAATTATCAGAGGTTGGGATTCCAATTGGTATGGTGGAAAGAATTATGGCGATTCTTTGTTGGAGGATAGCAAAATTCGTAAGTATTTGAACGCCAGACTTGCGAAAGCGAGCGTGTCAAGAATCGTTATTGAACGTACGTTGAAGCTGGTGACTATTACTGTTTGTACTGCACGTCCGGGTATTATTATCGGTAAGGGAGGTCAGGAAGTTGATAAGTTGAAAGAGGAGTTGAAGAAGATTACTGATAAGGATATCCAGATTAATATTTTTGAAGTGAAGAGACCTGAACTCGATGCTGTTATTGTCGCAAATAACATTGCTCGTCAGGTTGAAGGTAAGATTGCTTATCGCCGCGCTATTAAGATGGCTATTGCTAACACAATGCGTATGGGTGCTGAAGGAATCAAAATTCAGATTTCTGGACGTTTGAATGGAGCTGAAATGGCTCGTTCAGAGATGTATAAGGAAGGAAGAACTCCTTTGCATACGTTTAGAGCTGATATTGACTATTGCCATGCTGAGGCATTGACTAAAGTTGGTATCCTCGGTATTAAAGTTTGGATTTGTAGAGGAGAAGTTTATGGTAAGAGAGAGTTGGCTCCGAACTTTACACAAAAAGAAAGCAGCCGTGGAGGTAATAGTGGCAATAGCGGAAAGAACTTCAAAAGAAAGAAAAACAACAATCGTTAAAGGATTTGATTTTTAGGAATTATGTTACAACCGAAAAAAACAAAATTCAGAAGACAGCAAAAAGGACGGCAGAAGGGAAATGCGCAAAGAGGTAATCAGTTAGCGTTTGGCTCTTTTGGTATTAAGGCTTTGGAGACAAAGTGGATTACAGGTCGTCAGATTGAGGCTGCGCGTATTGCGGTGACAAGATATATGCAACGTCAGGGACAAATTTGGATTCGTATATTCCCTGATAAACCTATTACAAGAAAGCCCGCAGATGTGCGTATGGGTAAAGGTAAAGGTAACCCGGAAGGGTTTGTGGCTCCGGTTACACCAGGTCGGATAATTATTGAGGCAGAAGGTGTTTCTTACGAAATTGCAAAGGAAGCTTTGCGTTTGGCTGCTCAAAAACTGCCTATCACAACTAAATTTGTGGTGAGACGTGATTACGATATTCAGAACCAAAATGCGTAATATTAGAGTATGAAGACAGCAGAAATTAAGGAAATGCCTACCAATGATTTGAAAGAGAGAGTGGAGGCAGAAGTGGCTAATTATCAGCAAATGGTTTTAAACCATTCAATATCGCCGTTAGATAATCCTGCTCAAATCAAACAATTACGCAGGACTATTGCGCGTATGAAAACGGAATTGCGCAAGAGAGAACTTAATATTAAATGATGAGTTTGATGGAAGCAAGAAATTTAAGAAAAGAAAGAACAGGGGTGGTTCTTAGCAATAAGATGGATAAAACAATTACTGTTGCTGCTAAGTTTAAGGAAAAGCACCCTATATATGGTAAGTTCGTTAGCAAGACGAAGAAATACCATGCTCATGATGAAAAGAATGAGTGCAATATCGGTGATACTGTACGCATTATGGAAACTCGTCCTTTGAGTAAGACTAAGAGATGGAGATTAGTAGAAATTGTTGAAAAGGCTAAGTAATTATGATACAAGCAGAATCCAGACTTACAGTGTGCGATAATAGTGGAGCTAAAGAAGCTCTTTGTATCCGTGTCTTGGGTGGTACGGGTCGTCGCTATGCTTCTGTAGGGGATGTTATTGTTGTCTCTGTAAAGAGTGTCATCCCTTCGAGTGATATTAAAAAAGGTGCAGTGTCTAAGGCTTTGATTGTACGTACTAAGAAAGAAATTCGTCGTCCCGACGGTTCTTATATACGTTTTGATGATAACGCATGTGTGTTGTTGAATAATGCAGGTGAGATTAGGGGTAGTCGTATTTTCGGTCCGGTAGCTCGTGAACTCCGTGCTACGAATATGAAGGTTGTGTCACTTGCTCCTGAAGTACTTTAATTTTGTAAAAGATTTAAGTAATGAGTAAATTACATATAAAGAAAGGCGATACAGTTTATGTAAACTCTGGTGAGGATAAAGGTAAGACTGGTCGCGTATTGAAGGTTCTTGTAAAGAAGAATCGTGCGATTGTTGAAGGTATCAATATGGTATCTAAAAGTACTAAGCCGAGTGCAAAGAACCCGCAGGGTGGAATTGTGAAGCAAGAGGCTTCTATTCACATTTCGAATTTGAACCCGATTGATCCCAAGACTGGGAAAGCAACGCGTATTGGTAGAAAATTGAATGCTGAGGGTGTTTTGGTGCGTTATTCTAAAAAATCAGGAGAGGAGATTAAGTGATGAGTAATACAGCAAGTCTTAAGAAAGAATATGCAGAGCGTATCGCTCCTGCTTTGAAGTCACAGTTTCAGTATTCTTCTTCCATGCAGATTCCCGTTCTTAAAAAGATTGTTATCAATCAGGGATTAGGTATGGCAGTGGCTGACAAGAAAATTATTGAGGTCGCAATTAATGAAATGACAGCTATTACGGGACAAAAGGCCGTAGCAACAGTTTCTCGTAAGGATATCGCAAATTTCAAGTTACGTAAGAAAATGCCTATTGGCGTGATGGTAACTTTACGTCGTGAGAGAATGTATGAATTCTTAGAAAAGTTGGTTCGTGTTGCTTTGCCTCGTATCCGTGACTTTAAAGGTATTGAAAGTAAGTTTGATGGTAGAGGTAACTATACGTTAGGTATTCAGGAACAGATTATCTTCCCTGAAATAAACATTGATAGTATTACGAGAATTCTTGGAATGAATATTACTTTCGTAACCTCAGCGCAAACAGACGAAGAGGGATATGCCTTGCTGAAGGAGTTCGGTTTACCGTTTAAGAACGCTAAAAAAGATTGATAGAGATATGGCAAAAGAATCAATGAAAGCACGTGAAGTTAGACGTGCTAAATTAGTAGCCAAGTACGCCGAGAAGAGAGCTGCATTGAAGCAAATCGTTAGAACGGGTAATCCTGTAGAGGCTTATGAAGCTGCACAGAAATTGCAGGATTTACCAAAGAATTCTAATCCGATTCGCTTGCATAACCGTTGTAAGTTGACGGGACGTCCTAAAGGATATATTCGTCAGTTTGGAATTTCCAGAATTCAATTCCGTGAAATGGCTTCTAACGGTCTTATCCCTGGCGTAAAGAAAGCAAGTTGGTAAATTAGTTTAAATATTGTCAGGGCAGTCCTGATTAATTTAATAATTTTTTATATGACAGATCCAATAGCAGATTATTTGACGAGGTTGCGCAACGCTATTCAAGCGAAGCACAGAGTCGTGGAAGTTCCGGCTTCAAATTTGAAAAAGGAAATCACAAAAATCCTTTTTGAAAAAGGCTACATTCTTAATTATAAGTTTGTAGAAGATGGTCCTCAGGGTACTATTAAAGTCGCTCTGAAGTATGATCCGGTAAACAAAGTAAACGCTATCAAGAAATTGGAGAGAATATCTTCTCCAGGTATGCGTAAATATACCGGTTATAAAGATATGCCGCGTGTTATTAATGGTTTGGGTATTGCTATCATATCTACTTCTAAAGGTGTAATGACTAATAAGGAAGCAGCTGAGTTGAAAATTGGTGGCGAAGTTTTGTGTTTCGTATATTAATAGGAGGTTTTAGCAATGTCAAGAATAGGAAAATTACCCATTAGTATTCCTGCGGGTGTTACAGTTACACTGAATGATAATATCGTTACTGTAAAGGGACCGAAAGGTGAGATGAGTCAATTTGTAAATCCTGCCATTTGTGTAAGTATTGCAGATGCTCACGTTGTTTTGACTGAGAATGAGAATGAGATGTTGGATAATCCGAAACAGAAACATGCATTTCATGGATTATACCGTGCATTGATTCATAATATGATAGTTGGCGTCTCTGAAGGATATAAGAAAGAGTTAGAACTTGTTGGTGTAGGTTATCGCGCTTCTAATCAAGGAAATATTATTGAATTGGCTTTGGGATATACTCATAATATCTTTATTCAATTACCTCCTGAGGTAAAAGTTGAAACAAAGTCTGAGAGAAATAAGAATCCCTTGATCATCTTAGAATCATGTGATAAGCAGTTGTTAGGTCAAGTTTGTTCTAAAATACGTTCTTTCCGTAAACCTGAACCATATAAAGGTAAAGGTATTAAGTTTGTTGGCGAAGAAATTCGTAGAAAGTCTGGTAAATCAGCCGGTGCTAAATAATTATTTAAATTAAGGTTAGTATTATGACATCAAAAATAGAAAGACGTATAAAGATTAAGTACAGAGTACGTAATAAAATTTCAGGTACTCCGGAATGCCCGCGAATGAGTGTATTTAGAAGTAATAAACAAATCTACGTTCAGGTTATAGATGACTTGTCCGGTAAGACTTTGGCCGCTGCTTCTTCATTGGGTATGACTGAAAAAATGCCGAAGAAAGAGCAGGCTGCTAAGGTTGGCGAGTTGATTGCCAAAAAAGCTCAGGAGGCAGGCATTACTACCGTTGTTTTTGATCGTAATGGTTATTTGTATCATGGGAGAGTAAAAGAAGTAGCTGATGCTGCTCGTAACGGAGGACTTAAATTTTAATCATTATGGCATTAAATAATAGAGTAAAAATTTCAAGCGATATAGAACTGAAAGATAGATTGGTTGCTATTAATCGTGTTACTAAGGTTACCAAGGGTGGTAGAACTTTTAGCTTCTCGGCAATTGTCGTAGTTGGTAATGAAGAAGGTATTATCGGTTGGGGCCTTGGAAAAGCGGGTGAAGTTACAGCTGCTATAGCCAAAGGTGTGGAAGCAGCGAAAAAGAACCTTACAAGGGTACCGGTTTTGAAAGGTACAGTACCTCATGAGCAGTCTGCAAAATTCGGAGGTGCAGAGGTATTTATAAAGCCAGCTTCTCATGGTACGGGTGTTGTGGCTGGTGGGGCAATGCGTGCGGTGCTTGAAAGTGTGGGCATTACCGACGTGTTGGCTAAGTCCAAAGGCTCTTCAAATCCGCATAATTTAGTGAAAGCTACTATTTTGGCCCTGAGTGAGATGCGTGATGCTCGTATGGTTGCTCAAAATAGAGGAATTAGTATGGAAAAAGTATTTAGAGGATAAGGAGGATAAATTATGCCAACGATAAAAATTAAGCAAGTTAAAAGTAGGATTGGTGCTCCTGCAGATCAGAAAAAAACTCTTGATGCTTTGGGGCTTCATAAACTGAATCGTGTGGTAGAACACGAATGTACTCCTTCTATTCTCGGTATGGTGGATAAGGTAAAGCATTTGGTTGCTATCGTTAAGTAATTAACTGTTGAATATAAAAACGATTACAATATGAACTTAAGTAATTTAAAACCCGCTGAAGGATCTACTAAGACTAGAAAGAGAATAGGACGTGGTCCTGGTTCGGGTTTAGGCGGAACTTCTACTCGAGGTCATAAAGGAGCTAAATCCCGTTCTGGATATTCTAGAAAGATTGGCTTTGAAGGCGGTCAGATGCCTCTTCAACGTCGTGTTCCTAAATTTGGTTTTAAGAATATCAATCGTGTAGAGTATAAAGCTATAAATTTGGATACAATCCAGAAACTGGTTGAAGCTAAGAATTTGCAAGCAGTAGGTTTGGAAGATTTTATTGCTGCGGGTTTTGTTTCTGCTAATCAGTTGGTAAAAGTATTAGGTAACGGAACTTTAACTGCAAAGTTGGATGTGCAGGCACATGCATTCTCTAAGAGTGCTGTTGCTGCCATAGAAGCTGCAGGTGGACAAGTAGTAAAACTCTAATTCAATGAGAAAAGCTATTGAAACATTAAAGAATATATGGAAAATTGAGGATCTGAGACAACGGATCCTCATTACCATATTGTTTGTGGCAATTTACCGTTTTGGTTCGTATGTGGTGTTGCCGGGTATTAATCCGTCAATGTTGACACAATTGCATCAACAAACGAGTGAGGGCCTTTTAGCATTGCTGAATATGTTTTCTGGTGGAACATTTTCTAATGCATCTATTTTTGCATTGGGAATTATGCCCTATATTTCTGCCTCAATCGTGATTCAATTATTAGGTATAGCTGTTCCTTATTTTCAGAAGTTGCAGCGTGAGGGAGAGAGTGGAAGAAGAAAGATGAATCAGTATACACGTTACTTGACTATTCTTATTCTGTTAGTGCAGGCTCCTTCATATTTACTTAACCTTAAAATGCAGGCCGGTCCTTCTTTAAATGCTTCATTAGATTGGACTCTGTTCATGTTCACTTCCACTATAATCTTGGCAGCTGGAAGTATGTTTATTTTATGGCTTGGTGAAAGAATCACAGATAAAGGCATCGGCAATGGTATTTCATTGATAATCATGATCGGTATTATTGCTCGTTTGCCCCAGTCACTATTTCAGGAATTGATTTCTCGTATGACTGATAAGACGGGAGGTCTTGTAATGTTCTTGATAGAGATTGTTGTTCTGTTGGTTGTTATTGCTTTTGCTATTTTGCTGGTGCAAGGTACTCGTAAGATTCCTGTGCAGTATGCGAAGAAAATAGTGGGGAATAAACAATATGGAGGTGCAAGACAATATATTCCTTTGAAAGTCAATGCAGCAAATGTGATGCCTATTATTTTTGCTCAGGCTATTATGTTTATTCCTATTACAGTAGTGGGCTTTTCTAATGTAGATAATGCTTCAGGTTTTGTGCGTGCGTTTACTGATCATACAAGTTTTTGGTATAATCTCGTTTTTGCCATATTGATTATTTTGTTTACTTATTTTTATACGGCAATAACGATTAATCCAACCCAAATGGCTGAAGATATGAAACGGAATAATGGTTTTATTCCGGGAATAAAGCCGGGAAAGCAGACTGCAGATTATATAGACTTAATAATGTCTCGAATTACTCTGCCGGGTTCTTTCTTCTTAGCATTAGTTGCTATTATGCCGGCTTTTGCAGGTATATTTGGTGTACAGGCAGAGTTCGCTCAATTTTTTGGAGGAACTTCACTGTTGATTCTTGTAGGTGTCGTTTTGGATACTCTTCAGCAAGTTGAGAGTCATTTGTTGATGAGACATTATGATGGCTTGTTGAAATCTGGCCGTATTAAAGGTCGTAATGCTGTTGCAGCTTATTAAATCCTGAAGAAATGATATTTCTCAAAACAGAGGATGAAATAAAGTTACTTCGGCAAAGCAATCTGTTAGTTGGAAAAACTTTGGCAGAGGTGGCTAAATTTATAAAGCCGGGAGTGACTACAAAAGATTTGGATAAGATTGCAGAAGAGTTTATAAGGGATAATGGGGCAATTCCTACTTTTAAGGGATTTCCTAATCAGTATGGAGACTCATTCCCTGCTTCAATATGCACTTCTGTAAATGACCAAGTTGTTCATGGCATTCCAAGTGAAAAGGTGGTGTTGAAAGACGGAGACATTGTCTCGATTGATTGTGGAACATATTTGAATGGCTTTTGTGGAGATTCTGCTTATACCTTCTGTGTAGGAGAAGTTGAACCTGAAGTTCTTCAGTTACTGAAAGTAACGAAAGAGGCATTATATAAGGGAATTCAACAGGCTGTTGTGGGGAAACGTTTGGGGGATATTGGATATGCTATTCAACAGCATTGTGAAACTCACTCCTATGGTGTAGTGCGTGAATTTGTAGGTCATGGTATTGGTAAGGATATGCATGAAGATCCTCAAGTTCCCAATTATGGACGACGTGGTTATGGGACTGCAATAAAGAAAGGATTGTGCATAGCAATTGAACCGATGATAACTTTAGGTGATAGGCATATTGTTATGGAAAATGATGGTTGGACTGTTCGGACAAAGGATCGGAAATGTGCGGCTCATTATGAACATACAATTGCGGTTGATGAACAAGGAGCGAATATTTTATCCTCATTTCAATATATAGAAGAAGTTTTAGGAAATAAAGCGATTTAAAAGTATGGCAAAGCAATCTGCAATAGAGCAAGACGGGGTTATTGTTGAAGCATTGTCGAATGCAATGTTTCGTGTTGAATTAGAAAATGGACATGAGATAACTGCGCATATTTCCGGTAAGATGCGAATGCATTACATTAAGATATTGCCAGGGGATAAAGTTAGAGTTGAAATGTCTCCTTATGATTTATCAAAGGGGAGAATTGTTTTTAGATATAAATAACTATTGAGATATGAAAGTAAGAGCATCTTTGAAAAAACGTACGCCAGAATGTAAGATTGTTAGACGTAATGGCCGTTTGTATGTTATTAATAAGAAAAATCCTAAGTATAAACAACGTCAAGGATAATTTGTTATTTTTGCAAAAAAAATAATTAGTATATGGCTATAAGAATAGTTGGTGTCGATTTGCCTCAGAATAAGAGAGGTGAGATTGCGTTGACCTATATATATGGAATAGGTCGTAGTAGTTCTGCAAAAATCTTGGATAAAGCAGGTGTTGATAGAGATTTGAAAGTAAAAGATTGGACAGATGAACAAGCAGCTAAGATTCGTGAGATTATTGGCGCTGAGTATAAGGTTGAGGGAGACTTGCGTTCGGAAGTTCAGTTGAATATTAAACGCTTAATGGATATCGGTTGTTATCGTGGAGTACGTCACCGTATCGGTTTGCCCGTTAGAGGACAAAGCACGAAGAATAATGCTCGTACTCGTAAAGGTAAGAAGAAAACCGTTGCTAATAAGAAAAAAGCTACTAAATAATAATTGTTAATATGGCAAAAAAGACAGTTGCAGCAAAAAAAAGAAATGTGAAAGTGGATGCAAATGGCCAGTTGCATGTGCATTCCTCTTTTAACAACATTATTGTTTCTTTGGCAAATAGTGAGGGGCAGATTATTTCATGGTCTTCTGCTGGAAAAATGGGATTTAGAGGTTCTAAAAAGAACACTCCGTATGCAGCACAGATGGCTGCTCAAGATTGTGCAAAAGTAGCATATGATCTTGGATTGAGAAAAGTGAAGGCTTATGTAAAGGGACCGGGTAATGGTCGTGAATCTGCAATTAGAACTATTCATGGCGCGGGTATTGAAGTTACTGAGATTATTGATGTAACGCCGTTACCTCATAACGGTTGTCGTCCTCCGAAAAGACGTAGAGTTTAATTTTTATTTTTAATAAAATGAAACTTGATTTTGTTTTGGATTGTAATTTTCTCTCTGCAATCGCGGCTGCAACAAATTTAAGTTCATGCATAAAACAATTAAATAGAAAATAAAATGGCTAGATATACTGGACCAAAATCGAGAATAGCCCGTAAATTCGGTGAGGGAATCTTTGGAGCAGATAAAGTATTATCAAAGAAAAATTATCCTCCCGGTCAGCATGGTAATTCGAGAAAAAGAAAAACTTCAGAATATGGTGTGCAACTTCGTGAGAAGCAAAAAGCTAAATATACCTATGGCGTTTTAGAAAAGCAGTTCCGTAACTTGTTCGAAAAGGCAGCTACTGCTAAAGGTATTACAGGTGAAGTTCTCCTCCAATTATTGGAAGGTCGTCTTGACAATGTTGTATTCCGTTTGGGTATTGCTCCGACACGTGCCGCTGCACGTCAGTTGGTAAGCCACAAGCATATTACTGTGGATGGTGAGGTTGTGAACATACCTTCTTATGCTATTAAACCGGGTCAGATTGTTGGAGTTCGTGAGAAGTCTAAATCTTTGGAAGTCGTATTGAATTCTTTGGCTGGTTTTAATCATAGTAAGTATCCGTGGTTGGAGTGGGATGATAATGCAAAAGCAGGTAAGTTCTTGCATGTGCCTGAAAGAGCAGACATTCCTGAAAATATAAAAGAGCATTTAATCGTAGAATTGTATTCTAAATAATAATTAATTGCATGGCGATATTAGCATTTCAAAAACCTGATAAAGTTTTAATGTTGGAGGCGGATTCTAGATTCGGTAAATTCGAATTTCGTCCGTTGGAGCCGGGGTTTGGTATTACTGTCGGTAATGCACTGCGCCGCATCCTGCTTTCTTCATTGGAAGGTTTTGCTATCACTACTATTAAGATAGAAGGGGTGGAGCATGAATTTTCCAGTATACCCGGAGTAAGAGAGGATGTCACTAACATTATCTTGAATCTGAAACAAGTGAGATTCAAGCAAGTAGTTGAAGAATTCGAGAGTGAGAAAGTAAGTATTACAGTCGAGAATTCAAGTGAATTTAAAGCAGGTGACATCGGTAAATACCTGACGGGATTTGAAGTGTTAAATCCTGAGTTAGTTATTTGTCATTTAGATTCTAAGGCTACAATGCAGATAGACATCACGATCAATAAAGGACGTGGTTATGTTCCGGCTGATGAAAACCGTGAACTGTGCACGGACGTGAACGTGATACCTATAGATTCGATTTATACCCCGATACGTAATGTAAAGTATCAAGTTGAAAATTATCGTGTTGAACAAAAGACTGATTATGAAAAGTTGGTACTTGAAATTACTACGGATGGTTCCATTCACCCGAAAGAAGCTCTGAAAGAAGCTGCAAAAATCTTGATTTATCACTTCATGTTATTCTCTGATGAGAAAATTACTTTGGAGGCTAATGATGCTGAAGGTAATGAAGAATTTGATGAAGAAGTTTTGCATATGCGTCAGTTGTTGAAGACCAAGCTTGTTGATATGGATCTTTCGGTTCGTGCTCTCAATTGCTTGAAAGCTGCCGATGTAGAAACACTTGGTGATCTAGTGCAATTCAATAAGACGGATTTGCTGAAATTCAGAAATTTCGGAAAGAAATCGCTTACCGAGCTTGATGATTTGCTGGAAAGTCTGAATCTGTCGTTTGGAACCGATATTTCTAAATACAAATTGGATAAAGAATAAACAATGAGACACAATAAGAAATTCAACCATTTGGGTCGTACTGCTTCTCATAGAAAGGCCATGTTGGCTAATATGGCTATTTCTCTGATTAAGCACAAAAGAATCACTACGACCGTTG
>CALUJK010000006.1 GCA_944320945.1 uncultured Bacteroides sp.
ATGGAAAAGTCGCTGACGTAGAATTCATGTTTGTCACATTCAATCCATACGCTACTATCCCTGTATCTGTTTACCGAAAAATAGAGACAGAGATTAAAAAGAATATATGGTTTACCGTTACACCGGAAGGGAAAAAGCAAAATTATATTATGCTTTTTTGGCCACAAGAACCTAAATAAGATGTAGTAAGGTTAGATAAAGAATGCTAAATATGAAAACAATCATCTTATTATCACTTCTTAGCTGCTTGTTCACATTTAATCTGACAGCCCAAACAAAGTACTATACTCATGACAAAACTTTTTATGAGGATGGATATACTTATCAATGTGATGTAACAGAAGGATCACAAATGGTAACGCTTTACAACAAAAACAGCAAATATATTTATGTAAAGTTGATAAACAGATATACAGGTAAGAAAATAAGTAGAGAAGAAGAACTGCTGAGTCCATTAGCGGATGATTCGTGGACAAAACCCAAGTGTTTTTCCATCGTAAACAATGCCTTTTCTACCCAGGAGAAGAAACGGATAAAAGGTAATAAACTTATTGTAACAATGTATATAGATCCCGATAACGGGAAAGTTGCTGACGTAGAATTTATGTTTGCCACTTTCAACCCCTACGCAACCATCCCGGTATCTGTTTATCGGAAAATAGAGACAGAAATTAAAAAGAATATTTGCTTCACCGTTACTGACGATGGGAAAAGGTTCAATTATATTATGCTTTTTTGGACACAAGAACCTAAATAAGAATGTAATAAGGCCATATACATAGTTATTATATGAGTTATGTAAAGACTACTGAATATGAAAACAATCATTTGGATGCTATTGAGTACCTGCTTTGTTATATCTGCATTCGCGCAGGAACAGCAATCTACCCAAGAACTTTTAATGAGTACGAAGTGGGAACCTCAGGACTTCTTCTATGAAGGTGATTGTGGATATGTCAGATATACAAAAACAAAATTTATCACCGAAATGAAAATTGATGGTGAACTCAGGATTTTTGACTACAGCTATTATCTAAGTGCTACTCCTGATACAATATTTGATAGTAATAAAGTAGGCAAAAGTAATATGGGAAAATATATATGAGAAAAGTGCCGATTATGTTTTCATTTCAGAAATTTTAGAACTGACGCCAACCAAACTGGTTGTAAAAAATCTTACACCAGGATTTACAACAACATGGAAAGAGACGACTTACTTGCCTACCAATATGAATCTTTAAAACATTTATAGCAGCAGATGATCACATCTGTTGCCACAAATATCGTATTCTTTGATAGAAGAAGATTGAATCAATTAAAGGATGATTCATGAATAAAACCAAAATGCTTCTCCATTGTGAACAACGCTCTCTCTCCTACAGAGAAACAACGGATTAAAAACTATGAATTTACAATAATGATGTATATAGATCCGGATAATGGGAAAATCGCAGATGTAGAATTCATGTTTATCAGCTTTGATCAATGCAGTCCGTCCTCAGTCCAAGCGAAGTCGGACTACGCCCACCCTATAATGCCAGGGCTGACGCATTACCCAAACCACTGATATTCTGAATATCAATGATTTTAGTAATGTGTTCCATTTATATTTCATTATCTTTGCAACCGGAATCTTATATGATCAAATTATGACAAAACATCGGTTGCTTTCTATCCTACTGGTATATATAACCATACTTCCATTACAAGCACAGCCCATCACAACAATGGAATTTGCCCACTTCGGCTTAGATGAGGGACTTTCACATACCATCGTCGACGATATTACACAGGATAAATACGGACAACTCTGGCTGGCCACACAGAATGGAGTGAACAAATTCGACGGTTATCAGTTTACAACCTATTCTTTCGACCTATCTGACTCTACAAGTGTGGCCAATAGAATTGTGCGTGCGTGTTTCACCGATTGCCAAGGCGAAGTATGGATTGGTACTGATGAAGGATTATCACACTTCAATCATGATTTGGAACAGTTTGAACATTTCTCCTTCCGCCAAAACGACGGCAAGAAACGACCGGTACACAACATCGCAGAAATCAGTGAACAAGAATTATTGTTATACACACGAGACAAGCCCTTATGGATATTCAATAAATTGACACATCAATTTTCCAACCATCTTCCGATTGATTCACTCAGCAATATCCAACCATCATACATTTCTTCACAAGGAGAATTCGTTTATATTGGGACACGGGACGGCATTTATATTCATTCCATTACTCAAAAATCCACCCATTATGTACCATTGGTTACAGACGGATCTGTCCTGAAATATACATTTTTACAACAAGCACCTCACTTTTTATGGGTAGGAACTAATGGAGGCGGACTATTCCGTTGCAACCTTAAAACCGGAGAAGTTAACAACTACACCCACCAGGCAGGTATTAAAGGCAGTATCAGTTCCAACTATGTCCGTTCCATGACGCTGGATCACCAAGGACGCCTGTGGATAGGCACCATGAATGCACTGAACATCTACGACGAGCAGAACAATTGCTTTCAAACATACACTGGCACACCGGGAAGCAACGGCGAAAACATGCAACTCTCCATCCGTAAGATTTACAGAGACTCGCAAGGAGGCATGTGGATGGGCACCTACCTGCGGGGACTTTACTACTACCACCCGCTGCGAAAGCAGTTCAGCAACCTGCAGTACGTTCCGGGCGGAAATTCATTGAACTGCAACGTCATCAACTGTCTAGTGGAAGACTCGCACAAGAACATCTGGATAGGCACCAACGGCGGAGGGCTGAACTGTTACAATCCGCAGAACGGCCAATTTACCTACTATACGCAAAAGAACGGGCTTACCTCGAACGACGTAAAGGCTGTATTTATAGACGAAGACAACCATCAAGTATACATAGGAACCCATGCCGGCGGCCTGCAAATCTTAAACACGCAGACCGGCCATATAAAAAGAATCCTATCCACCGAAAAACGTAACATATACCACTGGCTTCCAACCCTCTACGGTGATGGATTTTGGTCGTGCGGCATGCGCTCGCTCTTACGATTTGATACCCATACCCAATCCTATCAAACTATTTTTCCACGCAATGTGGGCATACCGCAAGCCAGGACTTTCGACCGTCTTTTCTCCCTGTTTCGCGACAGCAAGAAACGTCTATGGCTCGTTCACGAGAAAAAGTTGCTGGTCTACAACGAAACGAGAGAAGGACTGACAGAATACCCCCTGCCCGTCCTGCGGAACATCGAGAAGAACTTCATCACCTGCATGTACGAGGCAGACAACGGCCTGTTCTGGTTCGGCACGCGGAACGGCATCTTCTCCCTCGACGAGGCTACCGGTCAAATAAGCCAATACACCACCGCCAATGGGTTGCCCTGCGATGCGATTCACTCCATTTTAGAGGACTCAGAAGGCAACCTGTGGCTGGGTACGGAGAAAGGACTGAGCCGCTTCAACGTCTTTACTCAGAAGTTCCGTAACTACACCAGCGAGAACGGCTTGCAGAGCAACCTTTTCACAGGAGCCTGCCTGCGGACGGAGGATGGAAAGATGTACTTTGGAGGCATCAACGGCATCACCAGCTTTGTGCCCGAACAACTCATCGACAACCCGTACACGTCCGTCCCCGTCATCAGCGTGCTGCGTCTGTTCGACCGACGAGTAACGCCGGGAGATGAGACCGGCATCCTGACTCAGAGCATCAGAGAGACGGACCACATCACCCTGTCGGCCAAGCAATCCATGTTCGGACTGCGGTTCACCACGACCAACTATGTAGCGGGCAACCACAACACCTTTGCCTACATGCTGGAGGGGTACGACCGCAAATGGCGCCACGCCAACCGAGCACGCGTCGTCTCCTACTCCAACTTGCCACACGGCACTTACCGCTTCTTGGTGAAGGTGGCGAACAATGACGGCAAGTGGAACGAGCAGACAGCGGCACTGAGCATCAAGGTACTGCCCGTGTGGTACAAGACGTGGTGGGCCACCCTGCTGTTCGTCCTGGCCTTTCTCGGCGCAGTAGCCGCCGTAGTACGCTACTTCTGGATGCGCAAGAGCATGCAGCTGCAACTGCTGACCGAACGGCAAAACATGGAGCGGGAAAAGGAGGTACACGAGATGAAACAACGCTTCTTCATCGACATCTCCCACGAGCTACGCACGCCGCTGACGCTGATTCTAGCACCAGTACAGGAACTGCTACGCACGGTGACAGACCGGCAGACGCACAAACAGCTGGGCTTCATCGAGAAGAATGCCAAACGTCTGCTGCACCTCGTCAACCAGCTGATGGACTACCGACGGGCGGAACTGGGTGTCTTCCAGCTAAGAGTCAGGAAGACAAACGTCCGACAAGCGGTGGAGAATATCTTCCTATACTACGACTGGACGGCTCGAAAGAAAGGAATACAATACGACCTGTACACGGATCTGACTGACGAGCAGGTGCTGTGCGACCCCGCTTATATCGAACTGATACTGAACAATCTCCTGTCCAACGCCTTCAAATACACCGCAAAAGGGCAAAGCATCACCCTCACCCTGCGACAAGAGGGGAAAGAGTTATTATTGCAAGTGGAGGACACCGGCAGCGGCATCGCGCCAGAACAACAATCCAAAGTGTTCGAACGGTTCTACCAAGCAGACACCGAGCACCTAGGCACGGGCATCGGTTTGGCACTGGTGAAACGGCTCGTGCAGCTGCATCACGGGCACATCGAGCTATGGAGTGAGTCGGACAAAGGCAGCCGATTCTCCATCTACTTGCCCACAGACCCTTCGGCCTACACAGAGAACGAGCAGGCAACGGGCAACGAGGCCGACAGGGCAATTCACACTGTCAACGAGCAGCAAATGTTCCTAGAAGATGTCCTCCCCACGGAGGACGAAACGGATGGGGAACCGACGAACGAAGAGGCGAACGAAGAAACGGAAACCATCCTCGTCGTAGAGGACAACCCGGACATCAACCGCTACCTGTGCAACAATCTGGGACAGAAATACCACGTCATCACTGCCACTAATGGACAAGAAGCGCTGGATCTTCTGGCGAAAACGGAGCGGACGGATCTGATTCTGACCGACGTCATGATGCCCGTAATGGACGGTCTGCAACTATGCAAGCACATCAAACAGAACCTCAACACCTGCCACATCCCCGTCATCATCCTCTCCGCCAAGGCCGAACAGAGCGAACAGTTAGAGGGTCTCGGCGTGGGAGCCGACGACTATATCTGCAAACCTTTTTCCATGACCCTGCTCATCACGAAGATAGACAACCTGCTACGCACCCGCTACCGCACCATCCGTCTCTATAGCCAGCCCGGCGAGATAGACCTGAAGCGGGCCACACTCAACCCCTTGGATGAGGAGTTTCTGCGCAAAGCGCTGGACATCATCCACCGTCACCTGGACGACAGCGCGTTCACCGTCGCCACCTTTGCAGAGGAAATCTTCATGAACCGGGTCAGCTTGAACGCCAAGATAAAGGCGCTGACCGGTCTCTCCACCCGCGATTTCATCCGGAAAGTCCGCCTGGACAAGGCGCACGCACTGCTGAAAGAGGGCCGACACAACATCAATGAAGTCAGTGCGATGGTGGGCTTCTCCGCTGTCTCCTACTTCTCGCACTGCTTCAAAAACCAGTTTGGCTACTTACCCTCCGAGATCAATACCGGACAGTGACGTTGCCCGGCAGGACGGTCGACAAGACATCTGAGAGCCACTTTTCAACAAAATTACAAGTAACTTGCACAAAGTTGATACTCAAACTATCACCATTTTCTTTTCCATTTCCCTGCGTTGCACGTTGATTCTCCACACGAAGTTACCTTTGTGAAGTCTAAATCAAACAACCATCGTATATGGAAAACATACGTAAACTTTTACTCATAGTCATCTGCCTGACGGCCGTCTTATCGGCAAGCGCCCAGAAAATC
>CALUJK010000007.1 GCA_944320945.1 uncultured Bacteroides sp.
CTCACTCAATGCGCGTACCATGCGCAGAAACGGTTCATGCAGTTCAGGCAAGTTTGTCACCTCAGCCGGCCAATAGTTCATCTCCGCATTAATATTGGTCGTATAGTTACAGCCCCATGCCGGATTAGTCGACGCATTCCATTTGCCTTGCAGATTCGCCGGCTGACAACCAGGTTGCGAACTGGAAATCAGCAGATAACGTCCAAACTGAAAATAAAGAGCCAATAGATGCGGGTCAAAAGCCTTCGAGGATTCCTTGATACGTACATCCATCGGTTTTTCAGCCTGGGACGTCCAGCCCAAGTCCAACTTTACGCGATCATACTGCTCCCGATAAGCCGCAATATGCGCTTCTTTTGCTTTCTCATACTTTTTGCCCGCATTCTTCAGATAAGCAGCATTGCGCTGATAGGGGTCGGCTGAAATATCCTTGTAGTTCACAAAATTGGTAGCCATAGAGATATACAATGTCAGTTCTGTGGCATCTGTCACTTGCAGCAAAGTGTCACCTGCCACCACCTTTCCACCGCGGTTATCCAGTTTCAGGTCAGCACAGTAGTGCACCTTACCGGGGAAGAACTTCGTCCCCTTAGTAATGCCTTCCAGACGAAGCATTTTCTTGCCCGGCGTACTGCATTGCGGATTCTCCATCGGCGTATGGAAGAAAAGGTCGCAATCAATGGCTTTCGGACGCGAAGCCCGGATATTCACGATAATCAGCTGGTCTGTAAACGAAGCAAACGCCTCTTCCGTGTATTCCACTCCATCTGCCGTATAGCGGGTAGTAGTAATGGCCCGGTCGATATCCAAATCACGACGATAGTTACTTATTTCCTTACGATCGTTATAGCGGATATGCAAACTGCCTACCGTCTGATAGGGCATCTCATTACCTACCTGCGACAACAGTTTCTTTCCGCCCAGCAACTGAGCCTCTTCATATTTGCCTTCGAAGATAAGGCGTCGGATTTCGCCCAATGCCGCCTTTCCCTCCTTATTATAATTCTGATAAGGCGAACCGGCAGAAACGGTTTCCTCGTTCAGTTGCAGCCGTTCGATGTTCGGATCTCCAAACACCATAGCGGCTATCCGCCCGTTGCCAATGGGCAAAGCCTCTTCCCAATAGTGAGCAGGTTTGTCGTACCACACCTTGTAGGGGGCATCTGTGTTTTGTGCCAAAGCACCCATCGCACTTGCCGCGCACAACAACAAGCCAAGTAATGATGTTTTCATTTCTTTTTTCATGGTTTTTATTTATTAATTAATCAAACTGTTCATATATACCTCCAGATTTGTATAGCCTTCCTTGCTCAACGTACATTGCGCACCGTCGGCTACGTCCTGAGGATTCAACCCGTGAGCCTGCTCCCACTTATCGGGAATACCATCGTTATCCGCATCCTTCAAGTCATCGGGAGACACCCCGCCATCACTCAAAACGGGCCAAGGGCTGTCTGCTCCCTTCGGCATGGCATCGGCTGGCACATCTATCAACCCCGGACGGTCAGCGGCATCTTCGGACAAACTGCCACGACATATAGCTGTCCCCGTGCGTGTTTCTTCCACAATACGCGTATCTATGGCATCACGCAGACGGGAGCAACCGGCTGATGCCAACACCCGTTTATAAGCTTCATGCGCTGACTGAGTCGTGACAGGTGCCACTTCCAGTGGTTCCATCAGACGGATTTCCTTCTTTACCTTCGAAGTAAAGGTGTTATCGTTATTGGCATTGTTTATCTGGGCATACATGCCTTTCGTCCAATTATCTCGCGTCACCTCATCGTTCCCCTCTATCACATTGCCGTCCACGTAGAAACGTCCCCACACGTGTTCCATAGGTGCCCACACATTGGGGGTACCGTCTTTCTGATGGCAATAGCGGGTGGTGCGCACACCGATAGCAGCAATACGATAGCTCACCGGACTGTTCTTCGGCGTAGCAGGTCCCGGCTTATAATAATTGTTGATAATATTCACTTTCATCGCCTCGCCACCATAACAACCATTGCCTGCCCAATTATAGATAACGTTGTTACGCATGTCTACATACTCACGGTCTTGCGTGAAAGGACGCGGTCCCAGACGAGGGGTACGGCTCTCATGATGTGCCAACAGATTGTGATGAAACGACGCTCTCGCCCCACCGACAATGGCTCCATAGCCGTGGCTGCCCTTATGATGTCCGGCCTTGCGTAGACTTTCAGAAATGATGCACCACTGTACCGTCAAATCTTCACCACCATACACCGAACATACCTCGTCCACAGACCAACTGATGGAGCAATGGTCTATCATGATTTTCCGACAATCCGTGCAACCCAGTCCGTCGGGTTCTCCACCTTGCTCATTACCTACCCGAAAACGCACATAACGCACAATGACGTTATCCGCCTTAATACTTACCGGATAGCCGGCAATACAGATACCTTGCCCCGGCGCTGTCTGTCCGGCAATGGTCAAGTCGCCGTTAGTAATACGCAAATCCTTTTTCAGAAAGATGGTTCCTGCCACATCAAATACTACGGTACGTGCTCCCTGCTGCATCAATGCATGGCGCAGCGTACCCTCCTGTTTACCATCCTCCAACGTTGTGACATGGTACACTTTGCCCCCACGTCCACCCGTGGCAATGCTACCAAAACCTTCCGCCCCTGGAAAAGCCGGAAGTGAAGTGCCATGAACGTGGCAAATACATCCACCTGTTAATAATAATAAGAATATCCCACCCAAAATTCCACCTTGCAGGCGGGATAAAAAGTTCTGTTTCTGTTTCATCATGGTATCTTTTGTGTTATTTTTTACAAATATAGGCCGTTCCGTCCGGATAACACGTGTACTTTCCGCACAAATACGTGCACTAATTGACCACGGCGACAACAAACACATGAACCGACACCTATTTCGAAACTATTTCATAAACGAACAGGCAGAAAATATTTACCGAAGAACATTTGTTCACCTTTTGCGATAATTTGTACACGTTTCTCCCACTTACGTTTCGTTATTTTGCGTGAAAATAAATTATTAATTAACAAATAAAGGAACAAGAACATGAAAAACACTTTTATCACTTCACTGCCCCCTCCGGCTTATTAAGCCTGTTTACTTCCACAGATGCATGATTTTTTAGTTAGTTTCTTGCCTATATATAATAAGGTGTAAAAACAGTCTTTTATCGCCACCTGTCCGGAGTAAATTACAAATAGAATAATTAAATGTAAAAATTATTGTTGAACTAAATAACACTACCATGAAAAAAAGGATTAGGAGTATGAAAAGCCGAGTATTTCTCATGTTAGCACTATGTTTGATGGTGCCACTGGGAATATCCGCTCAAAACATTACCGTGCAGGGTAATGTAACAGATTCACAAGGTGAGCCCATCATCGGTGCTACCGTAGTAGAAAAAGGCAATACAGCCAATGGTATCGTTACCGATTTGGACGGTAACTTCACTTTATCCGTTCCCAAAGGGAAAAAATTGGAAATTACCTACATCGGCATGAAAACACAAGAAGTGAATGCCGTAGCAGGGAAAATAATCAAAATCGTAATGGAAGACGACTCACAGATGCTGGGAGAAGTCGAAGTCGTAGCAGTAGGTTACGGTAATGCACGAAGAAGAGACTTGACCGGTGCAATCTCCTCAGTAGGCGAAAATACGCTGAGAAACATTCCTGTCACCTCCGCATCAAGTGCCATTACAGGTCGCCTAGCCGGTGTAAGCGTCATGACAACAGAAGGTTCCCCCGATGCCTCTGTCAATATCCGCGTACGTGGTGGAGGTTCTATTACACAAAGTAACGAGCCGCTGTTCATTGTAGACGGTTTTGAAGTCAGCAACATTGATGACATTCCTCCAACAGACATCGAAAGTATTGACGTATTGAAAGACGCCTCTTCTACTGCCATCTACGGTGCCAAGGGTGCCAACGGTGTTATCTTAGTAACGACCAAAAGCGGTCGTGCCGGGCGTACAGAAGTAACGTTCAACGCATCAGTAGGTTTCAATAGATTCTATAATGAAACAGAAGTATTATCCCCATACGAATACGTTTATTTACAACGCGAACTGGACTCCTCCGAGAATGCCGGATTCTTTGACCGCTTCGGTCGTTGGGAAGATATAGACATCTATAAAGCCAACAGAGGTACAAACTGGCAAGACATGATATTCGGTAATACGGGTATTAAGCAAAACTACAACTTAAATATCAGTGGTGGTAGCGATGACCTTATTTATAGTATCAGCTATACACATGATGATGAAGACTACATCATGGAAACATCTAAATATAAACGTGACAATTTGAACATGAAGTTAACGAAAAAGTTGTTCAATAATAAGTTGCGTTTCGATTTAAATGCCAAAATGACTCATCGTACCATTGACGGTCCCAGTGTATCCAGTGGTAAAAAGTTACGCGATGCCGTAAAATATCCAACCGTAAAAACTTTAACCGAATTATCAGACGAAGATCTAGCCGGTGATGACGCCTTGGAAATCGAAAACATCAATACATTGAATGACCCATGGTTCAACATCACTAATGAATATAAAAAACAAACCAAATTCAATAACAGCTACAACGTAGCTTTAACATGGGATATCATTAAAGGTTTGCAATGGCGTGCTGAAGGTACATACGGTTACACTTACGATCGGACAGACAACATTTGGCTGGCCAACACAGGAGAAGCAAACGGTAAAGCCGGACAACCTGTTGCAAAACGACAATACTGGAATGGGAACAACTGGACAGCACGTACCACACTGAATTACAAATTTGATATCAAGGACAAACATAAGTTTGACATCATGGCCGGTATCGAAGCTAAACATAGTGAACGTGATGAAATGGAAATTAATGCCGACTACTTTCCTCATGACTATACAGTAGACAATATTCTCGCTATGTGGAATAACGGTACATCAGAACCTACCTACACAACCATTGAAGAACCTGACCGTAGCATGTCCTACTTTGGCCGTTTAAATTATGTAATCAGTGACCGTTACTACTTTACTTTCACACTGCGTGCCGATGGTACCAACGTATTTGCACCGGGTAATAAATGGGGTATATTCCCTGCCGGTTCGGCTGCATGGCGTATCAGCGATGAAAGTTTCATGGAACCCACCCAGGATTGGCTGAGCAACTTGAAACTGCGTGCCAGCTATGGTAAATCAGGTAATGCCCGTGTAGGATCTTATTGGCGCCAGACATATAGCCCGGTAACCAATACCAAAAACCTATATTATCAAAACGGCGTAGGACAAAGTGGTTTACAACCCGCAACACAATTACGTAATGAAAATCTAACATGGGAGTCTAAATTCTCTACCAACGTTGGTTTGGATATGGGCTTTTGGGACAACCGCGTCAATGTAACATTTGATTTCTATAATGATGTTACCAAAGACTTGATTATGGAAGTTCAATTACCCTCTAACTCCGGTTATCGTACCCAATATCAAAATCTAGGTCAAACAACCAACCGTGGTGTAGAATTGACATTGAATGCCAATTTAATCAATACTAAAGATTTCTTCTTGGATTTCAATTTCAACATTGCTTTCAACAAGAATAAAGTAAATGCCCTCTATGGTAGTGGTGGAGATACCGAAATGATTATCAACGGTGGCGGCGTAGAAGTAGGTAGCGACAACTACCGTGTCTTTGTAGGTGAAGAAGTTGGTTTAATGTACGGTTATGTATGTGACGGCATGTATTCATTTGACGACTTCACCTTTGACAATGCATCAAAGAAATGGATCTTGAAAGAAGGGGTACCTGATGTAACAGAGGAGGTTCTTACTAATAGTGGTGACTACTTTGGTCCCGGCCACATCAAACTGAAAGACCTAAACAACGACGGTGAAATTGACCCAGACAATGACCGTAAAGTCATTGGACATGCATTGCCAAAGCACACTGGCGGTTTCAGCTTCAGTGCTGGCTGGAAAGGTATCGACTTAACCGCCATGTTTAACTGGTCATACGGTAATGATGTTTTCAATGCTAATAAAATTGACTATACTTCATACGTGGGTTCTAAACGTTATCAGAATATGAGTACAGAAATGAGTTTGGAACATCGTTTCTCTATTATAGACCCGGTTACCGGACAAAACATCTATAGTGGCAAATTTGCTGATCCAGCTCGCTTAGCCGAAATTAATGCTAATGCCACTATCTGGCACCCACTGATGAACAACTCTGTTATGACAGATTGGGCTATCGAAGATGGTTCTTTCTTACGCCTTGGTACATTGACACTGGGCTATACACTGCCTAAACAATGGACGAAAAAATTCGGTGTAAGCAATCTCCGCGTATACGCCACAGGTAACAACCTGTTCTGCATCACCGGTTATAGTGGTCAAGACCCCGAAGTAAACACCAGTTCCAACCGTATGGTAATGGGGTACGACTATTCAGCTTATCCTAAATCTCGTTCTTATATTTTTGGTCTGAATGTAACATTTTAAAAACGACATCTATGAAAAAATATAAATTCATATCTATTTTACTGGCCGGAAGTTTAACTTTTGGGGCATGTAGTGACTTTTTAGATACCGAATCACCCTCTGAGCAAACTCCAGAAGTTATTTTTGAAAATGAAGGTTTAGCTCGTTCTGCTTTAATGGGTGTATACTCCATGATGACAGGTACATACGTATATGGACAAAAGATGTCCGTTAACTGGCAAGGTGTTTCCGACATCGAGTTAGCAAGTGGTTACCAAGATGACCCTTCGACCGCCGGTGCCGATAATGGTATTGCCAACTATTTCTGTAACTGGTATTTGGAAAATACAAAATGGGAAGACATCTTCAAAATGGCAGAATTGGCTAGTACAGCAGTAGAAGGTATCCGTGGTTCTAGTTTATTATCAGAATCCAATACTTTAAAAGGATATCTGGGAGAAGCCCTTGTACTTCGTTCTTTAGCCTATTTTGAATTAGTTCGTCGTTATGGTGACATTCCTTATAAAGAAGGAACATCTAACTCAGACCTTTCTAATGTATATATGGGCAAAATTGACCGCGACAGTATATACGGCGGCATTATTCGTGATATGCAAGAAGCAGTCGACTATCTTCCATGGATGGGTGCATCAGACTATAATTGTGAACGTGTGACAAAAGGATTTGCCAAAGGTCTGTTAGCACGTATAGCCCTATTTGCAGGTGGTTGGTCTGTACGTGATGGTAATCAGTTTACCGATGATACAAACGTAGAGCATTATCCTAACACAGAAGCCAATCCGGGTATGAGTGAAGTAAATGGCTACTACATTGGACGCCCCAAAAATTGGCAAGAGTATTATGCTATTGCCGAACAACAGTGCGCTGAACTAATTGGCGACCCAGAGAATCCACATCAACTTGATCCTGATTACGGAGATATCTGGAAAACTGTATGCGCCGATCAATACAATACTTACAACGAAAATATGTTCGAAGTAGCCAATGGTGTCGGTTATAGTGGTGATATAGGTACTTTAATGGGACGAGCAATGGATGGAAATATCGGTTATGGCCAACGTGGATTTGGAGGTTCATATGTAAGTACAAATGCGTATTATTTCTACTCATTTAGTGAGGCAGACAAACGCCGCGATTACGCTTGCTATTGGCCGACCTACAAGTCTGATAACGCTGACGATACTACAGGTGACAATGATTGGAATGTAAAAGTAGGTAAAGGAAACCGCGAAGTGATGAATAATGACATCATGAATGTAAAACTGGGTAAATGGAGTTTCTGGTGGACTTCAGATTCTTATCGTTCCATCGCATCTACTGCTACGCAACGCACTCCAACCGGAATCAACTGGATTTTAATGCGCTATTCTGACGTATTACTTATGTTTGCCGAAGCTGCTTACGGACAAGGTAAAAGTCCGGATGCCATTAATGAAATCGCAGGTATTAGCCCTCGTCAAGCGTTGGAAAGAGTACGCGAACGTGCATTCGGAGCCGGTTCACCTGAAATCACGAACTATGACAATGACTTTTTCGAAGCTATTGTAAACGAACGAGCTTGGGAATTTGGAGGTGAAAGCATTCGTAAACTCGACCTTGTACGTTGGGGATTACTTGACACAAAGATTGAGGAGATGAAACGCGCCATGCTCTACATGATGGATGGTACAAAAACTGTGGAAATTTTCGATAAGACATATCAACCCAGCAGTTTCCCAACCGAATTATACTACGCATACGATGGAAACACAGAATTTATAGATTGGAATTCTGTCAATTTCTACTCACAACGTAACAGTAATCCTGATAAGAGCAGATACCGCCGTATTGACTGGTTCCCCAAACGTTATTGGGACATTGACGAGGACAATCCACAAACCGAAGATGATGCCGAAACTTTGATTGAAAATTCCGGCAAAGTATTGGCTTGCGCTTCAGGTTTACGTGCCGAATACGATTACAACGAATTGATAGGTACACTTCGTTGGAGTAGCCAAATCCAAACTTGGATTTTGCAGAATATACACCAATTAGGTAACGGAGAATGCAATTATCGCCATCTCTACCCTATCTATTATGAAGATGTTTATAAATCTGACGGTTATCTTTCTAATTCGTATGGATATTAATGGTTAATCAATTTAAAGATGAAACGTATGAAAATAAAGAAATTATATTTGCTAATGGGACTTCTTGTCCTGTCTGTGGCTGCTTGCGAAGACGCAAATGATTGGGGATATGATCCAAGCCACGACCGTCCGTTCCGTCCGACCCAATTTGAAACTGTCGAAGAGTTACCAACCTCTGTACAAGTAAGTTTCAATGGCGTAACAGACGCAACAAAATATGTATTCGAGTTTAGTAAAGGTGATAGTCTGTTGTTCAACAACATTGTACGTACAGACGAAATATTGGCCGACACATTAACCCCATATAACGATTCCCCGTTGGAAGTATCTACAGAATACCGTGTTTGGTTCCACGACTTGGATGGAACTTCCCGCTATTCACTCCGATTGAAAGGTGTAGATGAAACCACTGGTAGGGAATCTGCTTGGATTGGCTTATGTTTCGATACGCCCAACGAACAAATCTTCACTCAAGTGATACCGGGAACCAACTCTGCTGTATTACAATGGGATACTGAAAAGGAAGCCAATACCATCAAATATGGTGAAGAGGTTGAAATTGAGCCAGAAACAGAAACAACCCCTGCTGTGTTGGATACCATTTGGGCAGACCCGATTACCTTAACGGACGTTCACCTACAAGCCGGTGAATTAACCATCAGTGGACTAAAGAGTGGAACAAACTACATTGCCCAAATCTATAATAATAGTGAAACAGAAGAAGTGCTACGTGGAACATACAAATTCCGTACATTAGGTTCAGCCACTTCTACCCCAATTATTGTAAATGCAGGTGATGATATTAATGCATTATTGGCAGGACAAACGGGTGATGTTACATTGTCATTCAGCGGCAATGCCGAATATACAGCAGGTGAAATTACAATCCCCGCAGGTATTGCTAACCTCTATTTTGCAGGTAACATGGTGAACGGACAATTACCCAAACTGACAATGGCGAAGTTTGTATTCGAATCGCCAATGAACAACTTCTATGTACAATACATGGATGTTGTAAGTGACGGTAGTTCACAATTCTTAATTGAAATCGGTAATGCCAACTGCTTTAAAAATGTCACATTTGAAGGTTGTAACATCAGCGAAGTGCCAAGAAGTGTCGTTCGTCTAAACTCAGGTGATGCCGAGGTAGAAAGTATTAATATCAATAACTGTCTCATCCACAACGTCGCACTTAGCGGTTACGGTCTATTGAATATTGGTAAAGCAAAATCTTTACAATCAATTTCTATAAGCAACAACACGATTTGGAATATAACAGACCAAATTATTGACCTGCGTGTAGAAATAGAAGAATTTGAATATACACAAAACACTTTCTATAATGATGCTTCAACGGGTATTGCAAAATTCTTCCGTTTAGACAAACAACCAAAATCCATCACTGTTACCAGTTCAATCTTCTCCGGTCCAAACGGCGGCAGCAAGACTAACGCAGGAAATAGTAATTATAATTGGTTGAGTTATGCAGGATGCTACCGCACATCTGATTTACAAATAGATTCTCGCGACTTCACTGATGCCAAAATTTTGGACATTACTGCCGCAGACCTCTTTGTTGACCCAGATAACGGTGACTTCCACTTCAAACCTGAAGTGAAGTTTGAAGGTGACGGCGAAGCCGGAGCCTCTAAGTGGTGGACAGTTAAATAACAATAGACTTATTAGACTTTCTAAATAGTACTAACTGGTAGGATTTCTAAATCCTTGTTCTTTTTCTTTATTTGAGTAAGGCGCCTTTAAAGGCGCCTTACTTTTTTATGCTAATAGTTCAATTCTATGTTAACGCGCCCTTTTTTTATGTATCAGGAGATGTTCAAACAGTGAAAAAGGATTGAAGCAGTTCCGGTATCTCCACCCCGTTACATCGAATAGCTTGCAGGCATTCTTCAGCCTTCCTCGTCAAGGTAAAACACATCTGGCGCTTGTCATTGTCACACAGACGACGAATCAGCATGTCTTTTTTTTCCAACGACGCAATGATTTTGGAAGTGTTGGAGGGTGTCATACCTGTACGTTCCGAAATGACTCCCGCAACGACCGTTTCGCCTGCCACAGCACACAGCACCATAGCCTCTTTCAAAGATATACCGTAAGCCGCAGACAAACCTTCTTCCAACTCGGAGAGGGCTGCAAACAAATCCCTCATCACACATATACAGTGTATCTTTTCCATATCAAATAAACAAATTTACATTGGCACCTTCCGCACGCTCCATGTAGGTGGCTACACCGCCAATCGTCACATTATCCAACAACTCTTCTTTCTTGATTCCCATTACATCCATCGACATCTGGCAGGCGATGAACTCTACCCCGTTGGCAATAGCCTGGTCGCGGAGCGATTCCAGCGAATCGATGCCCTTTTGCTGCATCAGATGGCGCATCAGGCGGGTACCGATACCTCCCATGTTCATTTTGGAAAGTTTTAGCTTCAAAGAACTGGACGGCAACATCCAACCAAACATACGCCCGAAGAAATCTTTCTGAACAGTCGGTTTTCTCTCTTTCTTTATGACGTTCAGCCCCCAGAAAGTGAAGAATATCGAGACCTTACCGCCAGTAGCAGCCGCCCCATTGGCCAAAACAAAGGTAGCAAGCGCTTTATCCAAATCATCGCTGAACAAGATAAGCGTTTTGTTCTTCTCACCGGATTTTGTTTCCTGCGGCATGTTTTTAACGGCAGCTTTTTCCACGCAAACATGATAAACTCCATTGACCGCCTCGGAAGAGAGAAAGCGATTGCCCGTACTGCGACACCATGCCTCTGCATCGCGGGGAAATCCGGCATCCGTGGCCAAAACTTCCAGTTGTTCCCCCGTTTGCAACTCCGCCATGCTATTTTTCAATTTCAAGATTGGACCGGGGCACTGAATACCACAAGCATCCACACGAATGGTCTTTGCTGGTGCAGCAGCGGAAGAAGAACAGCGGGAAGACTCTTCCTTGTCGCCAGTGTTCTTGTCTTCACACGGCACAGGTACCGGAGCAATGGCTGCGTTATAGGTCTTTAGCCCACCTATCAGGTTACGCACATCGCGATAACCGTTTTCCTTCAATATATTGGACGCCAGATAGCCACGCAGGCCGACACCACAGTAAAGCAGTACCGGTTTATCAGCCGGAATCTCGCTCATGCGGGCACGTAAATCATCTACGGGAATATTAACAGCACCGGAAATATACCCCAAAGCATACTCATCCGGAGTACGGACATCGACCAGAGTGACTTCCGACATATCAGTCTTGACCAGTTCGCGCCAATAGAGTGGCGTCATTTTACCACACAAGATATTACCTGCTACATAGCCCGATACGGCCACCGGATCTTTGGCCGAGGAGAAAGGTGGCGCATAGGCATGTTCCAACTCCGTCAGGTCATAGACTGTCCCGCCACGCTTGATGGTCAACGCATATTCATCAATACGCTTATCTACACCGTCATAGCCCACAATCTGCGCACCATACAGTTTCCCGCCATCCGGAGAGAATGTTATCTTGATGCTCATCTGCAAAGCGCCCGGATAGTAACCGGCATGAGAGCCGGAATGAATCGTGGCCGAAAGATAAGGTATATCCATCTGCTTCAAACGCTTGGCCGGTAAACCGGTAGAGGCTACCGTCAGGTCAAAGACTTTGGCGATGGAAGTACCGATGGCACCTTCGTAAGCGACACGGTTGCCAAACACCATATTGTCTGCCACAATACGCGCCTGCCGGTTGGCAGGACCCGCCAAGAAATTCAGCCACGGCTTGCCGGTCAGAGGATGCGGATACTCGATGGCATCTCCCACTGCATATACGGATTCATCGGAAGTCTGTAGATACTGGTTTACCTGAATACCGCGCATCTCTCCTATCGTAATGCCGGCTTCGACAGCCAAACGGGTTTCGGCACGTACCCCTATGGACAAGATAACCAACTCTGCTTGCAGGCGGATGCCCGACTTGAACCGAACAATTACCCCTCCTGGTGTCTCCTCGAAAGATTCAACAGCCTGTTCCAGATAGAGTTTGACGCCTTTCTGCAATAAGTGCTCATGAACAAGAGCTGCCATCGAGTAATCAATCGGCCCCATCACCTGATTGGCCATCTCCACCACCGAAACTTCCGCACCGGCATGATGCAGGTTTTCAGCCATCTCCAGTCCGATGAAACCGCCACCGACAATGACTGCACGTTTCACATCATGCTGTTGCATATACTGTTTGATATTATCGGTATCTGCCACATTGCGCAAGGTAAATATACCCCGACTGTCAATGCCTGGCAAAGGGGGACGCACCGGCGAAGCACCCGGTGACAGCAATAGTTTATCGTATGTCTCCGTATAGGTATCTCCTTCAGCGGTACGGACTGTCACTTCCTTGCGAGCCGTATTTATCGCCGTCACCTCCGAACGAACACGCACATCAATGTTGAACCGTTTTCCAAATGCCTCCGGTGTCTGCACAAACAGACGGTCGCGGTCTGCTATCACTCCTCCTATATAATAAGGTAACCCACAGTTGGCATAAGATATATAATCGCCCTTCTCAAATAACACGATTTCCGCTTTCTCCGTATTTCTCCGAATACGGGCAGCAGCTGTAGCACCTCCCGCTACTCCACCTACAATTAAATACTTCATAGTCCTTACATTTATGATTCATTATTAATCGACCGGCAAACCGATGGAGTAAGAGAACGTAAACAGGCTTTTCTCCGCTCGCCGACCATACATTTGTTTTCCAATGGAAATTATTTGCAAATAAAAGAAATATTTCGCACAGTACAAACTTTCTATTGGAAAATATTTCAGACTGAAGTAATTTTTTATCTCTACGCCTGCATATGGGCATAGATCGTGAGTTTGATTGAATCAGAAAACAAGCATTTGCACAAACTGCCTTCCATTAAGACAGGACGAATGCCACCGACAACAAAAGACTGAACAGCAACTGAAGCTGTGCCGTCCGTTCGTCCAGCCGGGAAATGGCAGAGGTATCTTCCTGCTGATAATGAGACAACAACCGCACATTGCCGCAAGCCGGAATCAAAGCCAAACAAGCCAGCCACGTCCATGCGGGAAAAACTCCCCCGATGATGCAACCGGCCAACCAAACAAAAGGAAGCAGAATCTCCATATAATAAAGTAACATCGAACGCTTCTTCCCCAAGCGGATGACCAACGTAGAAATATGGGCACGCTTGTCTGTACGGACATCACGCAAATTATTGGCATGAAGAATGGCCACCGTAATAAGTCCCACGGGAATCGCCACATAGAACACACGCCAATCTATGGTCAACGTGGTCACATAATAAGTGCCCAATGTTGGCAACAACGCATAGGAAAGGAAAATGACCACATCACCCAATGCCCGATATTTGGAAACAGGATAGAACAACAGGCAGCACACGCCACCGAGGCCCACATACAGCAAAGGCAGTCCCGTACGCCACAACAGCCCAAGCCCACCTAACACCGAAACGACCAGCAGAGCAATGGACAAACGATAGATTTCCTTCGAAGTAAATCCGCCCTGCGTCATGGCCGTCGCCCCAAAGGTGTCAGCTGCATCCACCTCCTTGTGATAATCGAAATAATCACTCCATGCGTTTCCGGCTGCGTGAAACAACACGATATTGACCAATGCCCATACCCCGTTCCACCAGTCGACGGCATGTGTCATCCAATACGCATAAGCTACGGTTACCACTACCGGCATGGCAGATGCCGGAAACGACCACGGACGTGTGGCCATCACCCAATCTTTCAATGTATGTTTCTTCATTGTCTCAAAATTAAAATTAGGGGCGCAAAGGTACGAAATATCTCCCCTTTTAACTACTTTTGTAACCCAATAAGCACTGATATAGTATGATAAAAGCACTGTTTTTTGATATAGACGGTACGCTCGTCAGTTTCCAGACACACTGTATTCCCACATCCACCATAGAAGCGCTGGCCGAGGCCAAGGCAAAAGGCCTGCAAATATTCATAGCTACAGGCCGCCCGCGGCTCATCATTAACAATCTGGGAGCTTTGCAGACACAGAATCTGATAGACGGATATATCACCATGAATGGTGCCTACTGTTTTGTGGGCGATGAGGTGATTTACAAAAGTGCCATACAGACTACGGAAGTCACCGCACTGACCTCGTTCTGTGCCGAACGGAATATTCCGTGCATCGTAGTGGGTGAACACCATCTGTGTGTCTGCCAGCCCACTGACCTCATCGAACAAATATTCCATGTGCAATTAGGAGTCGATATCTTACATGCCCGTCTGAAAAACATGGATGAGATGACGGGAAAAGACATCTTCCAACTGACACCTTTCATCAACGAAGCGGAAGAGCAAATGATACGCCCGGCCATTCCAAACTGTGAAATCGGCCGTTGGCATCCCGCTTTCGCCGACATCACTGCCATTGGGAATACCAAGCAACGGGGTATTGACGAGATGATTCGTCGCTTCGGCATCAGGCGAGAGGAGACTATGGCATTCGGAGACGGTGGCAATGACATCTCCATGCTGCGGCATGTGGGCATCGGCGTTGCCATGGGCAATGCACGCGATGAAGTGAAGGCGGCTGCCGACTACGTAACTGCAAGCGTGGACGAGGACGGTGTGGCAAAAGCCTTGAGAAAGTTCATTCTGGATTAAAAATACGGGGATAAACAAAATTCAAGAAGCAAGTACAAGGGGATGAAATTTGTTCCGGACACCAACAATAAAGAGTTTCAAGATGCGTTGAGCCTCATCAAATATACTCGTCAGTCACTGTTCCTCACGGGAAAAGCCGGCACGGGTAAATCGACCTTTTTGCGCTACATCTGCGACAATGTACGCAAAAAGCATGTGGTTCTTGCACCTACGGGCATCGCAGCCATCAATGCCGGTGGCAGCACCTTACACAGCTTCTTCAAATTGCCTTTCCATCCCCTGTTGCCGGACGACCCTAACTTAAGTCTGCAAAAGGGGCGTATCCACGAATTTTTCAAATACAACAAAGCTCACCGCAAGTTACTGGAGGAACTGGAATTGATCATCATCGACGAAATCTCGATGGTGCGGGCTGATATCATCGATGCGGTAGATCGCATCTTGCGCGTATATAGCCGGAATCTGCGAGAGCCTTTCGGCGGCAAGCAATTGTTATTGGTAGGCGACGTGTTTCAACTGGAACCGGTAGTAAAAGGAGATGAACGGGACATTCTCCAGCGCTTCTATCCCACTCCTTACTTTTTCTCGGCACGGGTATTCAGCCAGATTGATTTAGTCTCCATCGAACTGCAAAAGGTGTATCGGCAGAGTGACCAAACGTTTATCAGCGTGTTGGATCGCATCCGCAAGAATCAGGCCGGAAATGCCGACCTGCAACTGCTCAACACGCGGTATGGTGTCCCCACCGACAATAAGAAAGAAGAAGATTTATATGTCACCCTTGCTACCCGACGTGACACGGTGGACTACATTAACGAACGACGCCTGAAAGAACTGCCCGGTGAAGCGGAGGTCTTTCACGGGGAAATAACAGGAGATTTTCCGGAGAGCAGCCTCCCTACCTCGCAAGAACTGGTGCTGAAACCCGGTGCGCAGGTCATCTTCGTAAAGAACGACTACGAACGGCGGTGGGTCAACGGCACGATCGGAATCGTCAGCGGATTCGACCGGATAGAAGAGACGCTCTATATCATTACCGACGACGGACGGGAGTGCGACGTGAAACGCGAAGCATGGCGCAATATCCGCTACCAATATAATGAGGAAAAGAAAGAAATCGAAGAAGAAGTATTGGGTACATTCACCCAATTTCCGCTGCGACTGGCGTGGGCCATCACTGTGCACAAAAGTCAGGGACTGACCTTTTCGCGCGTAGAGATAGATTTCACCGGTGGTGTGTTTGCCGGCGGACAGGCTTATGTAGCGTTAAGCCGTTGCACCTCATTGGAGGGAATCCGCCTAAAGACGCCCATCAACCGGAATGACATCTTTGTAAAGCCGGAAATCGTAAGTTTCTCCGAACGTTTCAATAACCGCCAGGCCATAGACCGCGCACTCAAGCAGGCACAGGCCGACGTGCAGTATGCCGCTGCCACACGGGCATTTGATCGTGGAGAGTTTGACACTTTCCTGACGGAGTTCTTCAAGGCCATCCACTCGCGTTACGACATCGAAAAGCCCGTGGCACAACGCCTCATCCGCCGCAAACTGAATATCATCAACCGCTTGCGTCAAGAGAATCAGGCACTCAGACAAGCCGCACTGGAGAAAGAGAAAGCACTCGTAAAATATGCCCGCGAATACATCGAAATGGGCGACGAATGTCTCCGTCTCGACATGAAAGAAGCGGCTCTAAAAAATTACGAGAAAGCGGTTGCCCTCTGTCCCAAGTTTAAAGAGGCATGGACTAAAATCAAGAAGCTCGACAAGGAATTACGCCGTAATGGGAAATCAGCATAATTAAAGCGACTTATCCTCATTTGTAATATATAAGACACTTGCTGTCTCGCAAAGAATAGTTACTTTTGCAGCATCACATAATTCAATGCCCTTATGCTCCTGAAACTTTACGAGAAAAACAACAATCCCAGCGATTTGCAGCAAGTCATCGACATACTGAATGACGGCGGCATCCTCATCTACCCCACAGACACCATGTATGCCATCGGCTGCCACGGTCTGAAAGAACGCGCCATCGAGCGCATCTGCCGGCTGAAAGACATTGACCCGAAAAAAAACAACCTCTCCATCATCTGTTACGACCTAAGCGCCATCAGCGAATATGCCAAAGTCAACAATGACACGTTCAAGCTGATGAAACGCAACCTGCCGGGACCTTTCACGTTCATTTTAAACGGCACAACCCGACTGCCCAAGATTTTCCGTAACCGTCGCGAAGTGGGCATCCGTATGCCGGACAACGCCATCATACGCGAAATAGCCCGACTGCTGGATGCGCCCATCATGACCACCACACTGCCGCTGGACGAAAACGAAGAGATAGAATACACCACCGACCCCACCCTGATAGACGAGAAATGGGGCGACCGCGTAGATCTCATCATAGATGGCGGCACCGGTGGCACGGAAGGCTCTACCGTCATAGACTGTACGCAGGATTCCCCCGTCATCATCCGACAAGGAGCCGGCTGGCTTGACGAAGGTTAAATACAAAAAAAGAGGAACTCTGCCACATGCGCTGAGCGCTAAAAGCCTGACAAAGAACTCTTAGCATTCAGTGCCTTTCAGCAAAGTTCCTCCTTCTAGAGTATCAACAATATCTTTTAAATCATCTTTTCAGGATCCAGATTGTCTGCTTCAATATCCTTGAAATAGCGATACGTACCTACTTTCAATTCATCGGTAGCAGCATCATCACAGACAATGATACCCTTTTCGTGCATCTGCAATGCACTGATGGTCCACATTTGCATCACCGGACCTTCCACGGCATGATACAGCGCACGTGCCTTGTTATGTCCGTTTACGATAATCATCACCTCGCGAGCACTGAGCACCGTTCCCACACCCACGGTCAAGGCCGTCTTCGGCACTTTGTTCACATCGTTATCAAAGAAACGGGAATTGGCAATGATGGTATCTGTAGTCAATGTCTTTTGACGGGTACGCGAAGACAGTGACGACCCCGGTTCATTGAAAGCGATGTGGCCGTCGGGACCGATACCCCCCATAAAGAGGTCAATGCCGCCATACGACTTGATTTTCTCTTCGTAGCGGGCACATTCAGCATCGAGGTCAGCCGCATTGCCGTTCAAGATGTTCGTATTCTCCGGCTTGATGTCAATATGGCTGAAGAAATTATTCCACATAAAAGAATAGTAGCTTTCCGGATGCTCTTTGGGCAAACCTACATACTCATCCATGTTGAAAGTCACCACATTCTGGAAAGAAACCAGTCCCTTCTTGTTCAGTTCAATCAACTCTCTGTACATGCCCAGCGGTGATGAACCTGTGGGACAGCCCAACACGAACGGCTTCTCCGGAGTAGGATTCGCAGCATTAATTTTAGCAGCCACATAGTGTGCAGCCCATTTGGAAACGGATTGATAATCCGGTTGAATAATCAGTCTCATAATTGTATTTATTTAAAGGTTCGTTATACTCTGTCTTTCTTTAATCGTTCTGCCATGGCGCGTGCCAAGTGTTCGCACTGCTCGTAGGTAATCTCCTTCATCGCCTGCTTCATCTCTACAGGGTCGGCAACAATCTCAAACTTGCTCTTCTCGGCAAACTCACCCATACGCTTCACGGCAGCGCCTGCCCAACAGAAAGAGCCGAAATAGCCCAGATAGCGTCCTTTTATCTCGCGCAATAAAATCTTGTCGAGCAACGCGGCCATTTCCGGATAAATCTGATTACTATAAGTAGGACTGCCTACGATAAGCCCCTTGTATTTGAACACATCCATCAGAATGTATGACGGATGGCTCTTGCTGACATTGTGCATCACGATATTGCGAATGCCTTGAGCAGAAAGTTCGGCAGCAATGGCCTCAGCCATTTGTTCGGTATTGCCATACATAGTGCCGTAGGCTATAACCACTCCTTCCTCGGCCTCGTAGCGGCTCAAGCGGTCGTAAATACCCACCACACGGGGAATGTTTTCCGTCCACACCGGTCCGTGTGTAGAGCAGATAGCCTTGATGTCCACACCGGCAAATTTAGCCAATGCCTTCTGCACCGGATTACCATATTTACCCACAATATTGGAATAATAACGCACCATCTCGTCCCAATACTTATCCGTATTGATGCGGGTATCTATAAAGCCACCGTCCAACGTGCCGAAACAGCCAAAGGCATCACCGGCAAACAGCACACCGTCCGTTTCGTCATACGTCATCATCGTCTCGGGCCAGTGCACCATCGGGGTCAGATAAAAGCGCAGTTTGTGATAACCCAAGTCAAGGAAATCCCCTTCCTTCACTTCGTAGCGCTCGCCGGTCACGCCATAGAAACCCTCTATCATACCAAACGTCTGCTTGTTACCCACGATTACGATGTCCGGATAATAATGCTTCAGCAGGCGAATAGAACCGGAATGGTCCGGCTCCATGTGGTTGACGATAAGATATTGTATCGGACGGTCGCCAATGATATTGCGAATCTTACGCAGAAAAACCTCAAAATAACAGGCATCCACCGTATCCACCAATGCCACAATATCATCATCTATCAAATATGAGTTGTAAGAAACCCCATACGACAAAGGCCACATGCCCTCGAAAAGATGCTTATTACGGTCGTTCACACCCACGTAGTGAACTTTTCCTTTTATCAGACTTTTTGCGTCCATATTATAATTCTCCTTTAGTTATATATGTCAGGGACAAAGGTAACTATTTTTTTCATATTTCTTACCCTGCCAAGTATCAAGTTCGCGCATACGCCGCAAAAGGCGATGATTGAACTCATAATTTTTCAATCCCCAATCCGGCGCGATGAGCAATTCCTTGGGCGACTGCGATACGAAACGCTCCAATACCAGGTCGGGACGCAGATGCGCTACGTAGTCGATGACAAGGGTAATATACTCGTCCACGTCAAACAAGTGGAAATCCTCCGGATGCTGCTCATACTCATGCGCCATGCGGGTACCGCGAATCAGTTGCAACTGATGCATTTTCAGCGTAGCCAGGGGCAGTCGCGAAATGTCCGTTGCCTGAGCGACTATCTCGTCATGCGTCTCGCCCGGCAATCCCAAAATGACATGCCCACCCGTCAGTATGCCGTAGGCCGCCGTACGCTGCACGGCGTCCACGGTCGTCCAGAAGGTATGTCCGCGATTAATGCGTGCCAGTGTACTGTCCAGCGTGCTTTCAATGCCATACTCCACCAACAAGAACGTCTGCCGGTTCAGTGCCTCCAGATAGCGCAGCAAATCATCAGGCATACAGTCCGGCCGCGTTCCTATCACCAGGCCGACAACACCATCTACCGACAACGCCTCTTCATACAGCGCTTTCAGCCGGTCGATGCCGGCATACGTATTGGTATATGCCTGGAAATAAGCCAAGTATTTCATTTCCGGGTATTTGTGGGCGAAGAACAGCTTCCCCTCTTCCAGCTGTTGCCGCACGCTTTTCTCCGTACGGCAATAATCGGGATTGAACGTCTGATTGTTGCAATAGGTACAACCTCCCCACCCCACCGTCCCGTCGCGGTTGGGACAGGTAAAGCCGGCATTGATAGAAATCTTCTGCACCTTATAGGGAAAGTAACGATGCAGAAAGGTCGGGAAATCATTATATAATGGCATATGACTCATCTTACCTGCAAACTTACGCAAATTCATCGGAGAGGAAAATATTTTTTCGTTTTTTTACTTGTCTCAAGAGACCTATAATAGGATGTTATTACTGAGAGAGGTATAAACGATAAATATATAAAATGAACTGAAAAGGAATATACCTATTACTTCTTTCAGCTCATCTATTATAATTCAGCATCCTTACAATCTCCAACCTGAAATGTTTTCCTGAATCTTCCATAATTGAGCATACAACCCATCTGTCTGAATCAATATTTCATGCGTACCTTCTTCCTTTACCACTCCATTATCCAAGACAATGATTTGATCTGCATCTTTAATGGTTTTGAGCCGATGAGCGATAACGATGGCGGTTCGTCCTTTAATGAGTGTGTCAATCGCTTTTTGCACTTCCACTTCATTTTCAGGGTCAAGTGAGGCTGTCGCTTCGTCAAGCAGAATGATTTGTGCGTCTTTCAGAATAGCACGGGCTATGGATACACGCTGTTTTTCTCCACCCGACAGGGTACAACCTCCTTCGCCTACCATCGTATCGTAGCCTTGAGGCAACCGCATGATGAACTCATGGCAACAGGCTTTTTTAGCAGCAGCAATAATTTCCTCCTCCGTAGCATCTGTTTTTCCAAAACGAATGTTGTTACGTATAGTATCCTGAAACAGATAAACATCTTGGAACACCATGGAAATATGACTCATCAGGCTTTCAGGATTTATCTCATTCATTGGAACTCCATTGAAAAGAATGCTTCCTTTCTGCGGATCATAGAAACGAGCACATAGTTTCATTACCGTGCTTTTGCCACTTCCCGACGGACCGACAAGAGCTGTCAATGAGTTCTTTGGAAACGTAATGTTTATATCGTGCAGCACTTCTTTGTCTTGATAAGCGAACGAGACGTGTTCAAAACAGATGTCACCCGCCGCCGGAGATTGTCGTTTCCCTTTCATTTCCGGTTCGTTCATCAGCGAAAGAATGCGCCCTCCGGCAATGGAAAAATAGCGGAACTCCGTAAAATTGGTCAGGGCGGAAGTCAGCGGGTCGAACACACGGGAACCGACCACGAGGAACAGCACGAACACAAGGATGGAAAGCTCTCCTCCCAACAGAAGATAAGTTCCGCACAGCACCATCAGGGTCAGTCCGGCACGTACCAATGTAATGCTCAACAGGACAAATGGCCCTAATAGGGCTTCCTGACGGATGCAGGCACGGCGAAGCTGGGCAAAAGCATCGCGCAACCGGACGAAACGGTCGCCCAACAGATTATAGGCTTTCATCACGCGGATGCCCTGCAAGTATTCTTCCAACCGGTTTCCTGCATTGATTTTCGCCTGAATCTGCCTGCCGCTCAACTTCCGCTGCACACCGGTACTTGCCCATAGGACAAGCATGGCAAGCGGCAAGGCGGCAAACATGCTGACCGCCATTCTCCAGTCTATCCAGACCAGCGAAGCAAAAGCCAGTACGGGCATGACCACGGCACCCATCAGTTGGGGCAAGTGGTGCGAGATACCGGTTTCCGCCATCATGAAGTCCGTAATAAGCATGGAGGACAAATCGCCGGGGTCACGTCTGGACAGGAAGCCCAGCGAAAGTTTCCGCAGATGTTCCGCCAGCGACAGGCGCCCCGAGGCACTCATTTCGTAGGCTCCCCGGAAATTGGCGCGATAGGATGCCCGTTCCGCCAAAGCCATG
>CALUJK010000008.1 GCA_944320945.1 uncultured Bacteroides sp.
GAATCATTCAATGCTAAAATCAAACTCTTTAGAGCGAATCTCAGGGGAGTTGTTGACAAGAAGTTTTTCTTATTCCGCATTGCGAACTTATATGCATATCCCCACTAAAAAGCTACTGACCCGTAAATACTCCCAGTGTTCCTAAATCGATTGCATCTCTTTTCATGTTTCTACTTGGTTTTATGGTTGTTAATCAGTTGACGAGTTGACGAGGCAACGAGGGGACGACAAAAAATGCCGGATAAGGTGATTGGTTTTACCCAGTCATCTTATCCGGCATTCTTTTAGCTGCCCTCCGATGAGGATTACAAAACGCTTCTCTTCTCGTAATGTCGCCGCAAAGGTGGGTCAAAGGTTTGGAGTATGCAAGTTTTTTGGGGTATAAAATTTCGGGAGTATGTTTAAAGCGATTTTTATTTCTTTAATTGCTGAATTAGTTTCGGTATGGGCATAAAAAAAGGGCTCCGCTGAGCCCAACCTTTGTTAACCTTAAATCTAATACTATGAAAAACACGATGCAAAGGTACGCACTTCCGGGAAATCTGCAAACAATCCAAAGAAAAAAATGTGTTTTATAACATGTTTTAGCGAAAACCTCGATTTTGTTAAGCCTTGTTGACGGGTTATTTGGGTTTGTTTACAGTTTTCCATTACAATAACTCATTTCTTCAAGCTGGCACCATCCTGCATCCCTAATTTCCCTGAGGAACAGGCGTGCGCACATTTCTGCATCGTCGCCGGCACGGTGATGCTGGCCGGAAGGTATTTCAAACTGGTCGCAGAGATAATTCAGCGTGTTGCATCCGAAGTCGTAGAGCCTGCGGGCGGCACGCAAGGAACAGTAATAGGTAATGTCCGGCTTTTCTATGTTGTAAAGTTCGAGTGAGTGGCGGATGCAGCTTATGTCGAAAGCGGCATTGTGGGCGACGAGTATGGGGCATTCCTTCAGATATTTGGATATTTCGTTCCACACAGCGGGAAATTCGGGCGCATCGGCGGTGTCACTTGGGCAGATGCCGTGAATCTGTATGTTCCAGTAGCTGTAGTAATTGTCTTGCGGGCGGACAAGCCACGAACGGGTTTCCGCTATCTTTCCGTCGCGCACCACGCAGATGCCCGCTTCGCAGATGGAAGCACGTTTGCCGGTGGCTGTCTCAAAGTCGATGGCGATAAAATTCAGTCCTTGTATGGGCATGTTGTTGTTATTTACGGGGTTTGTCACAAAGTTACGCGGTTCACTGTGAAAAACCGCGGCACAACTCTGTTTTTCTTTTTCCTATTGCGGTGTTTTCTGACGGGGAGAAGGATTTCTGCTGAATTTATAGTAGGTTGTGCTTCGATTTGGCACATACCCTCCCTACCTTTGTCCTCGTCAATCATAAATAAGTTAGTAATGATGAAGACCATAGAGAACCACGACGTGAAAATATTCACGGACAACATCGAGACAACTGCCGTCGAACAGATAGAACGTTTGCTGACTATCCCCGCTTTCAGCGGTTGCAAAATCCGCATCATGCCCGATGTACATGCCGGAGCGGGGTGCGTCATCGGCTTTACGGGTAACTTGGGCGACAAGGTAATCCCTAACATCGTGGGTGTGGACATCGGTTGCGGCATCTTGGTACAGCCCTTTGCGTGTACGGCGCCGATAGATTATCATGCCTTGAACGAGTTCATCCTGCACAATATTCCGTCGGGACGCAATTATCGGGACAGTCAGTATGTTCCGCTTCCGCAGAAGTACATGGACGCTTATCGGGAGAGCAAAGACCTTATCAAGCAGTTGCGCTGTTATCGGGAGTTGAAGGAGACGAGACGGCTCAATCTCTCTATCGGTTCGCTGGGAGGCGGCAATCACTTCATCGAACTGGATAAGGACGAAAGCGGTCTGTATTATCTGGTGGTGCACACCGGAAGCCGTAACCTGGGCAAGCAGGTGGCACAGATTTACCAGAAGTTGGCCGTGAAGTGCCAGTCCGGCTGGGCAGAACTGATGGAAGAGCAGAACCGCCTGATAGAAGAATACAAGCAGGCCGGACGGAAAGATGAGTTGCGGGACGTCATCCGTGAGTTGCACAATTCTTTCAAGCTGTACAAGTCTACCGTGCCGCCCGATTTGTCTTACCTGGAGGGCAGTTGCCGGGAAGATTATCTGCACGATATGCGTCTCTGTCAGCAGTGGGCAAAGATTAACCGCCGCATGATTACGGGGCTTATCATGGATTACCTCGTTGCGCAGGGAACGGCCGACAGGCAAGACCTCGAACTCCAGTTTGAAAGCGTCCACAATTACATCAGCGACGAAAACATCATCCGCAAGGGAGCCATCTCTGCCCATGCCAGCGAAAAGTGCATCATCCCGTTGAACATGCGCGACGGTTCCCTCATCTGCATCGGCCGGGGCAACGAAGATTGGAACTGTTCTGCCCCGCACGGTGCTGGCCGCATCATGAGCCGTAGCGAGGCTTTCAAGCAAATCGACATGGAGGATTACCGCCGCTCGATGGACGGCATTTACAGCGAAAGCCTGTCGGAAGAGACCAAAGACGAATCGCCGATGGTGTATAAGCCGAAGGATGAAATCATCCGTAATATCCATGACACGGTGTCGGTGGTGAATGTCATCAAGCCGGTATATAATTATAAGGCAGCGGAATGAACAGACTTAAATGTTTCGTATATTTGTGTCTGACAATCGAATTGTGAACGGTATGGATGCAAACGAGTTAAAAAGATGGGCAGCGCAAACAGCCAAAGCATACGACAACCTTGCCCGTGAGTTTGGAAAGGATGCTCCCGCATTCTACACCCAGTCAAATCTTACAGCGGTGAAACATGCTCCGGATATTTTTATCATGGGGATAAATCCCGGTTCGGTAGGAACGTATAAGGAGCAATGCGAACAGGATTATTGGCAACTTGACGGAAAGTCTATGGATGGTGAACATCTTTTAAAAGGCAATCCGTCATGGGGCGAACGGTTTGGATGGCCTTACTGGCTGAGGCTGCGCCAGTTGTTTGACGAGGAGGATAATCCGCTGGATGATGAGCGTAACTTTGTCGTCACAAACGCCACATTCTTTGCTACTTCCAAAGCCAAAGATTTGTATCCGAAATTCTTGCCTGCCACTTTGTCGTACACGTTGGAACTTATCGAACTGCTGAAGCCAAAGACAATAGTCGTATTGAGCGGAAAATCACTTCTCAAAACGATAAAAGCACAGTGTGATGCAACCCATCGGCCATTTGAATATGCCCGTCCTTTTGCCTCTGTAGGAAATATATTCACCGGTCATTTGGACGGTATTCCTTGCTGCGGCATTCCTCATCCGTCGGCTTCTTTGTTTAGGGAAGAACGCGAATTGATGAGAAGGATAGTTATGCAGGTGCATCGTAGAGAGCGTATAAATATCGAAGATTACAAGGATTTACTTGATAAAATCAGCCGCCGCAGAAAAAGGACAGGGAGATTGTCGAAAGAGGAAACAGCCAACCTGTATGACGCTCTTGTCCTACGCATGCAAAAGTTACCTTACATCAATTATGAATCTCATAAGGATATCCGCCGCTATGACCTGAACAACGGTCTGCAACTGACAATCGCCAACAATTCCACCACTCATTGCATCGGCATACGTCCCAAGGAATATCACGGGGAAAAAGACATCAGCCAACTGTCTATCCCTCATGTGCAGGAGGTATGGAAATGTTTGGAGCAGATGAACTATGTCAGCACTTCGAGTTGGCTCGGCGCGAAAGATTTTACTACCTTGCGCATAACCGACAGCGTAGAAGATACTGCGGGTAATTTAGCAGAAGAAATAGCAAGACTGATTTGCGAAATCTATAAAGTACTGCCGCCTGTTTGCGAATCGTAATAATCGGGTCTTTGCAGAATTGCCTTCTTTGGCATTTTAGGAAATATATTTACATACTTGCTCCCCTCCTTTACCCCGTTTGTTCCAAGTATATTTGGAGCGCGTTCCGAAAGGCTTCCGAATCTGCTCCGAATATACTTGGAGTACGAACGAAAGCCTTTCGGAACAAACCCCTGTCAGAAGGCATTCTGGCGGGGGATGCCTATATCCGGCCATGAAGTAACTTTTTGAGACAGTTGTCGGTCACGTCCCTGCGGAAAGAAGTTTATCGAAGTTCCGAGATTTTCTTTTTCAGCGATGCTCGTTGTTCGGACGAAGTGCCATATTCAAAAGCGGCAATTTTACCGGATTTGTCCACAACGATGGTGAGGGGATAACCGTTGTTGCCTATAAATTCCTTGAATTGCGTATCGTTTACAAGCGGAATCCAGTTGAAATGGATTTTGTCGAGAACGGCAAGGGCCGCATCCGGTGAACCACAGGTTAAGCACCATAATCTTGCCTTTCACGTCCTCGTTGGTCCATGTCTTGCCTGTGATGTCGGTGGCGGAGAAGTCGGGAAACGTATCGCCGACCTTTATAAGCGGTTGGGTGGCTCCCATGGTGAGGGAGATGCCTGTAGATTGCTCTTTCTGTTCGTTGTACCGGCGCAGCAGTTCTTCTCCCTCGTTGACATTTTCTACGGGAACGGCATACCGGAGGGATTCTTCGGAAAGTTCGAGGGAGGGTGCATACATGCAGATGGCTTTTGTCCCGTTGGGTGTCTCGATAAAAGAAATCTTCAAATCCTGCGGAACGGCACTGCTTTTTACTGCGGCGGGCAATTCGTTGAAGAAGTATCCGTTGACGATGATGATTTTTTTAGATTGTCCGGCCGATGTCGTTACGCATAAAAGCATGGCCAATGAAAGGAGAAGTGCCCGTAACGTGTTCATATAGATATGGTGTTAAAGTTATTCTTTGACTTTTGTTAATATCATGTCCGTGGGTACTGAAAAACCGATAGGTTTCACCTCTACCCAATCTTCTCGGCCTTCAGTTTCCCACCAAATACCCACTTTTTCGTCCAAAGTCCAATGAAGTTTGTTCGGTGTTATAAATTCCATGACGCCTCCTAAAATTCCTTCTCCATTAAAATGTTTCTTCCGTTGATCTCGAAATTTAAATTCAACAGATTGGCCATCAGATATGTGATATGATCCTTTTATATATAAATTTTGTTTAGACATTCTTTTTCCTGTTGTATAAGATGTGCTTGTTTGTAAGTAATCATCTGTTACTTTTCCATGAACGGAGAGCGAATATCCTCCTATTACAATGATGATTTTTCTATTGAGCAGATATCCCCCTACTTTTAGTGTGATGGTAAAAATGGTATCATTCCGCTCACCTCGCCACGTACCGACATAATCATCGACAAGGATTTTATTATCATTGAACCAACCGACTGTTGAATGAACGGCGGTATCTTTCTTTTCTCCTTGTATCTTAAAATCTTGTAGTATGTTGTGGGCTGCCAACAATCTTTTTCCCAGTTTCTCGTATGCTCCTTTTATGGTTACTCCTTTGGAACAAATGCCGTTTTTATAGCGCTCTACGCGCACAAGCTGGTTTGACCCTGGCTGCGTGTAGAAAGCTACGCCGGAAAAGCCGCTCCGGTCGCCGCAGTAGATGAAGCGTTTGCCCACATGCGTCGCGTATTTCTTTTCGTATGCGGACGTGGGTATCAGATGGAGAAAATAGCTGTATTGTTTGCCGGTGGAGGGATTTTTGACCGCTATCAACTTTTGATACATATTCACAGTATATGGTTTTTCCGTACTGTTCTTTTGGGGACGATACGTAACCTCATAGTGCATGTCGCTCTCCATAGGCACGTTGTAGCAGAGCAACTGCCCTTTTCGGGAAGCTACTGTTTTATTCCATAGAGGTCTGAAGTTTCCGGGTGTGGCAAATGTTCTTCTCTTTCCGGATTCCCGCATTTTTGCCTTACGCTCGGCATATAAAAATTAAAAAAACTGCTGAGCCTCTTTTTTGCTAAACTGTTCATGTTCCCTTGATGCCATTTGGAGGGCAAACGGCAGGTTGCCTGTGCAGCGTTCATAATAAATCAAGTCGTCCTTTATAGAAAGCTCTGCAATGATACCATCGTTCATGGGGGTGCCGTCTTCGTAAAACTCTACCGTATTTTCGCATAAGGTAAGAACAACGTCAGAGTCCACGACTTGCACGTCCTCTATGAATCCGGGCTTATTGTACACCAGCGTAGCCTTACCGTCTTTCAACAATACGATGGTCTCATACGGCGGTTGGCTCATGATGATGATGACATGACAGTGTCGTCGCGCAGATTCTTCTGATAAAAAGCGTCTGCTTTCGGAGATAATGTTTGCTTTAGGTTATCGGCAAGGTATTCCCATCCGTCAGCATATTCGGCCGAGAAAATGACTTTTTCTTTATACAGAATCTCGAAATAGTGCCAATCGCCCGGGTCATTCTCCCACCCGGTGTTCTTATAGCATTTCACTGTGTATGTATCGCCCGATGGTGCAACTACATCATAACTTTTTTGTAACGTATGGTCGGTAATATTGGCAAAATCTCCATTCGGAAAAGGCTCAATGAATTTGGATTTAGTTTCCACTGTTCCATTATTGCTATATGTGAAAACCTGTTCCTGTGCATAGCTCACAAAGTGCAACATACACACAGTAAAAATAAGTGTTAACTTTTTCATCATAATGTGCATGCGTTGATTATTTTTTGTTTTTATTCTCTTTCCATTTTTATACAATGGGTATCCGCGTTCCATCAGTGCTTCTTGATACTCATCGCTACCTAAAAAACGGCGCAGTGTTCTGTTTCCAGTTCTATAAATCAATACCTCTGCATCCATTTCCGGATAAGCTTCCTTGAAATAATTCCAACGTGTTTTCCAATTTCTTTTGTGGGGCGGTGTGGCATACACATACTCAGTAGGTGGTGTCTGTGTTCCTGCAAAAGAGTATACCGACCGCACCGTTTGTCCCCCTTGCCGTGCCGGAATCCATGTGGCATGTTCTACCAGTGCTGTGACGATGCTGTCCACTTTGGCATTCGTAGCCACGGTATGCAGGTTGCTGATCGTCCCATCTCTTTCCACCACGAATGAACCGGCAAACTCTACCCGGCTGTCCACCTGCAAACTGTCGCGTATCGTGCGTACGAAGTCCCCATTGTTGCCCGCGTATTGAATCCTCATTTCCGGATTCAAAACCAACATGGACGGGTCTGCTGGTGCGTTCGAGGCATTCCGGCATACTTCATCCACATATAGCTTGAATGGAATGCTTTTTCCATGTTCATCTGTCCGGATAATAATTGCTTCTTTGATGGATACAGGTATCGGAGTCCGAGTTTCGGTAACGGCAGGTTTCCAGCGTGGAGCACGTTTCATGATATTTTCCAGTTCTGTTTTTATAGATTCACTTCTGCAACCTTCCACCCGTACATCTTTTAAACGCCCTTTGTCCGTCACCGTGTAACACAATGACACCGTGTCACAGTAGCCGGTAAAATCATCGTCTTGTGGCAATCGGAATTGGGAAGAAAGCCATTTCAAAAACTGCCCTTTCCCCTTGAGGTGCCGAGGTCTCTCCCCGCGTAGTGCAAATTGGGGTGGAACATAGCGCCCGATGTTTTCTACCTGTCGTTCGTCGGGAACATACGTTGAGAAATCTATCGTTACCAGTTTATAAATATCTTCCACACTGTTCCCTGCGAATCTGCACTGTGGAGCTTTGCTCACTACGCGCTTGATTTCTTCCTCGAAAGCCGGATTGAGCGTGTTCAGTCCGCTGGTTATGAATACTCTTCCATCCCATGTGGCACTGATGACAAACTGCTCAATGCCTGCCATACCATATTGGTTCGCTTCTTCCGGGAAAGTGATGTTTTCATCAATCCATGCGGGGATATCATCGAGGGTATAGCCTTGTGCATAATTGAGTAAAGGCAATATGCACATTAACGAAGTAAATACAAGTGTTTTCATAATCGGATGTATGCTATTCTAACAATATTTGTTTTCGCAATTCGGTTTTATACGTACCGGAAGTACTGACGCTTTTCCCTTCAACAAGTTCTGCTATAATCCTTGCGTCTATTTTGACCCAAATATCTACTGCATAAACGCTGTCATTACGATTTTCCAGATTGTATACATATTTATTCTCAGCATAAGGCTCCAGATGCCATGCTTGTCCCATGCTTTGATAATAGTAATGTTGAAATTCATAAATAAGGGAATAAGTTTCATACAGTAAGTTTCCCTCTCTATCTTTGTACGAAAAAGTAATGGACGATAGAAATTCATATCCGTTGTAAGTCTCTATGGGCCTAAACACATACAATTTATTACTTTCATTTTTTAAGAACAAAGATACTTCCTTGCTCTTGTTGTCATAATTTATTCGCACATTAATTTGTGCCACTCCTTTCATTGAAAAGATGACACCTATCAGCAATAATAAAACTTTCCTCATAGCATATAGAATAAAGGCAAGATTACGCCTTACTATTCCGCTCACCTCGCCACGTGCCGACATAATCATTGACTGTAGTTTGTGCATTCGCCATATTGCTGCATAGCAATATGATAAGAGTTATAAATAATGTTTTCATAATCGGATGTATGTAAAACTAAACAGCGCCTTTCAGGATTTAAGTGTAACTTTAAAAGTCGCTACTAATTTAGACATAAATATCTGAGAGTGCACCCCTACTGCCAAAATAATTTGAGAAAGAAGATTCTGTTTGTGGACGTATGTCTGTTAAATAATTCTCTTTGGGGCTTTTGATGTGTGGTTTTGCCGATATTTTAAAAGATGCTTACAAGCAAGCCCCCCTTTTTACTCCGTTTGTTCCAAGTATGTTTGGAGCGCGCTCCGAAGGGCTTCCGAATCTGTTCCGAAAGGCTTTCGAGCATGTTCCGAAGCCTTTCGGAACAAACCCCTGTCAGAAGGCTTTCTGGCGGGGGTACCTTTGTTTGGATGTAAAGTAACTTTTTAAGACAATAGAGTATGTTTTCTTAGTTTGATACGGAGTTGTGTGCAACTGGCAATTCTACAATAAAAAGCAAACTATTATGAGTAAAATAGTATATTTTACAGGCTGTGAAAATATAACTTAGCTTTATCAAATCGTCTTGCTTCAAGATCTTCTTTGGAAATAAGAAAATTCAGCATGCCACAATCATAAAAACGTAATCCCCACCGTTCGTCTTCATCGATTTGAAGTAAAGAAATGTATTTGGGTGCATTGTTACGTACTTCATCAAAATATGGAATGCCGAGGAGTTTATGGTTACACTCACTTTCTCCGGTAAGTTCAAAAAGCATCAATTCGGCAGGCAAGCAAGCGTCTGTTCCATCTGGCCAAATTACTTTGTGAGTATGTAATTCGTTTGTTTGGGGCGTATAAATGATTTTGAAACTGTTCTCCGGCCAGAAACCGATAGGCCCGCAATAAGCGTCTGTATCGCCGAGAAAATAGTCAAGTGCTGCGAAAAAATAGAGCATTCCTTGATGTGGAAGTTGGCTTTCAGAGTTGTATGGGATTATGTCTTCCAGTTTAATTTGACAAATAAAAGTCAACAAATCGGTTTCTTTATTATATGCTTGTTGGGGTATGGTCGGGAAATCTATTCCTTCCGGCAAGTCGGGAAAGCCCCACCAATGACTCTTTGCTGTCAGATTATCTTTAGTAGCCTTAGTAATAATTCTTATTGCCATAACCAATTAAAGATTATCAGAGAAAAAAAGTGTTATTACGGTTACATTGTCTTTTCCTCCGGCTCTTTTTGCCTGTTGAACGAGTTTGGGGGCGGGGGAATTGCCTGATTGTAAAATCAAACTGATTTCTTCATCGGTGAGCATATCGCTCAAACCGTCGGAACAAAGCAGGAACAAATCTCCGGAAAAAACTCGACTGTCCCAAAAAATTACATCGGCAAAGAAATGACCATCGTTACCCAGGAAATTATAGATGATGTTGGAAGGAACTTTGGCATCGCCTGTCAATTCCCGTTCGGAATGATCTGTTGAAAGTTGCTTTAACACACCGTTGCGGTAGCGGTACAGACGGCTGTCACCGATATTGACAATAGCAAACTTTCCCTCGTAACATATAAAAGCCACCAATGTTGTCCCCATTTCCGACAAACGCGGATTAGATGCAGCAGCGGTAAGTATAGTCCGGTTGGCTTGCGCTGCCCAATTTTTCAGTGAAAGGATAAGCCCGGATTCGTCAAGTCCCGTAGGAACAGTCTTTACGTACTCCGCAAGAGAGCGCAGAGCTATTTCGGAGGCAATCTCTCCACCATCGTATCCACCCATGCCATCAGCAACCGCAAAGACGGCATGGGTATCATTGGCAGATGTAAGTTCACCGCTCGAAGAATCGTCGCGTATAAACCTGCCTCCTGCCAATGCCATGTCTTCATTGTTGTTCCGCTTGCATCCAATATCGCTTATCGCTTCGAAAACAATCCGGTTCATACCACATCGAATATGTAAGTTCCTATATCGACCACGTCGCCTTTCTTGAAAGGCATCGGTACATCAGGTTCCAATTCCGTGTCATTGATAAAGCACCCGTTGGTACTGCCAAAATCGACAAGATACCAAGTACGTCCTTTCTTGATAAACTGTCCGTGGCGGCGCGAAATCAAATCAAAATTTTTGAGCTGGTCGGCATATTCCCCTTCCTTGCGTCCAATAATGGCACCATCGCGGGGAAGGATAACCATGTTTCCATCCCTGAAACGCAGTTTCGGTATGCTGCCTTTTCCGGTGCTGTGCCCATCGTCACTTGTTTCTTGTTCGCGTCTCTCTTCTACGGGTTGCGGCGGATTGGGTTGTGCGGGAGATATAGATTGTACTGCATTTTTACGCGATACCATGGCTCCACCGCAGGAACCGCAAAAATTCCCTGTGCCTGTCGCACAGCAACTTACACACACGAGCAACTCTATTCCGCACATGTCGCAGTATATGCTGTCATCCGGTATTTTCTCTCCACAGGAGGGACATTCTATTTCTTTCATAGGCTATATTTGGGGTATATCGACAGCCTCAATCGTTGTGAGGGCATCGGGGTTGATGTCTATTATACTTGTATCGGAAGCAATCCGGTTCCCTTGCATTTCTATCACTTCGTTCAGCAGATTTACAGCCTCGCGTGCATTACCGAAATGGAGTCCTTTGCCGGCTACCATATCCTGCATCCGTTGCGACAAGGCTCTTTCTGCGTCAGGAGTCAATGTAAACTTACGTTTTCGGGCATTCATCTTGAATATTTCTGTCAGAGCCTCTGCACTGTAATCGTCAATATGGAACGTTTTATTGAAACGACTCATTAATCCGGGATTTCCCCGCCGGATAAGTTCTTCCATTCGGTCTTTGTAGCCGGCTATAACCACAACAAACTTTCCTTTGTCATTCTCCATGCGGGTCATCAGCGCATCAAGAGCCTCATTGCCGGTGTTGTTTGTACTGCCGGGTTGAGGCAAAAGGTTATAGGCTTCATCTATGAACAGTACGCCGCCCATTGCTTCATCAACAGCCTTGTCCATGTTCTGACCGGAAGCATTGACATAGCTTGACAGAATTGTCTTTGCCTCCCGTTCCACAACCTTGTCTGTCGACAAGACACCTGCGGCATGAAGTACCTGCCCAAGCCGCTTGGCAATAGTGGTCTTGCCGGTTCCCGGATTACCGGTAAGTATGATGTTTACTGGCTGTAACGCGGCTGTTCCGAGTCCTCGCTCCATACGTAACCGGTTTACCATCGCCACATTGGCAAGTTTCCTGATTTCTTGCTTTATGTCTTCCATGCCGATAAGGTCATCGAGCGTGGCTATCACCTCGTCTACGCTCATGGGAGGATTCTCTTTTTCGCCTGTAAAATCGGCCATGGTAAGGACGAATTCGGTTGAGGGGTCAAAACCGGGGTCATTTATCTCTTTTTGGATGCGCGTGTTTTGAGTTTTGATTGCTCTGTCAACGGCATTGCGTACCTCACGGGCATTGGCAAAGTCCTTTTTGCGAGAAATATACATTTGCTCAAAGAATTTGCCAATTATTTTGTCAGTGTTTTCATCAAGCGTGTAACCTTGGGCTTTAACCATGCGGCGGGCAATTTCTGTAAGTTCCGCAGCATTGTAGTCGCGGAAATTGATTGTGGTATTGAAACGCGAAGCGATGCCCGGATTGGCCGTGGCAAAAATCCCCATTTCTCGCGGATAACCGGCAAGAATCACAACAAGTTTGCCACGGCGATCTTCTACGTTCTTGATCAACGCAGTTACGGCTTCATTGCCAAAGGTATCATTTTCGCCACCCCACATGTCGTAAGCTTCGTCTATGAAGAGAACGCCTCCCATGGCACGGTCGAAAACGGCATCCACCTTTGGTCCGGTATGTCCCATGTATTGGCCTTTAAGATCCTTAGGCGCCACCTCGACCAACTGTCCCGAAGGCAAAATGCCCATTGCGCTTAGGGCATCGGCAAACACGCGAGCCATTGTGGTCTTACCTGTTCCGGGATTGCCAAGAAACAGATAATGGTCTTTCAGTTCGTAGGTCTTGTCCGGGTGCAGTTTCCGGAATGACTTTATAGAGTTGACGATTTCTATCATGGTATCTTTTATCTCATCAACGCCTACATATTTGTCAAACTCCTGCATCACCTCCTCAAGTGTCTTGGGAACATATTCACGCCCAATAACATCATCGGCTATGACAGTTGTAGGAACATTTCCTTTGGAACGCCTTGAAGCCATCATCATCAGCTCATTCGCTTTGGATGCCGCCAAATGCGCATTCCCGAATTTATCGGAATTACGGCGTTCGTAATTGAACACCCGGCACAATTTTTCGCGGGCATCATTGGTCAATGACAATTTATATGTTTCACGAAGTATTGCCTCGCATATTTTAACAACTTCCGTAGGTGAATATTCGGGCAGGCGGATATTAAGGGCAAACAGACTTTTCAGTTCCGGGCGTTTGTCTACATAGTCTTGAAATTCTTGTGAACCACTGATGATTGTTACGAGACGGTCATCCCCGGTCAATAGTCTTAGCCTTGAATTTTCAAATATATATTCAAGAGCCGTCCCTGTTAACTCATCATTCTTGTCTTGAGGCAGCAATTTATGAGCATCGTCAAGTATAATAGCCTTGAGAGGATTCTCGGCAAGATTAAGGTTGTCAATGACAAGAGGTGAAAATGCCTCGTATTCATCTTTTTTATAAATGCCTTCATTACACATATAATCGGATACCGCAAACAGCAGACAAGACTTGCCGCTGCCTGAAGGTCCGGTGATGAGAATGTTTGTGTTGATGTTGTTCAACACCGATTTGCCACGTTGACTTACGATTGTCTTTACAGTGGCTACCAGCTCCCGAATGTTGTTTTTAGGTACTTCAAGCCCCACAAGTTTGTCCAAACAATCAAATTTTTGTTTTGTCTTTTGTGGTTCTGTGTGAGGCGCTACGGCGTCAGGCAGTTTTTCTCCGCAAAAACGGCAAAACCGCGCTTTGTCACGATTATCCTTATGACATTTTATACATGCTTTCATTAGTCTACTTTTGTTCCAAAATCATTAACATGAATGGTATTGCCCCTGTCGTCTGTTGTTCTGTGGCGGGTATTGCCTGCTCTCCCGAAGAACCAGAAAGCGAAAATGGCACAACAGACCATAAAAAGGAAATTCTTCAATACACTTATAAATGCAAATGTGGCGATAACCATACCCAGGCCGCATACGATATAAACAATTGTGTTGGCCGTTCCATTAAGTTTTCCCACAATTTTATACATCTTTATTGAATAATACTGCACCGCTATCGTAATGCTGAATAACAGTGTGAAAAGAATGGCTCGGAGATAGCCTACGTCATCCGGGTTACACCACCAATAAGCATCAGAACCGAGTGATATGGCCGCACCGAATTCAAGCAGGGCAATCGCACAAATGCAGATGGCAAAAATCATACGCAGGAAATATGGGGTATTCTTTTCAAACGCTCCCATGATGAATAAGATTAATGCCAATACGGTACACGAGAAGCCCGTGAGAGCTGGGACTGATGTAAAATAAAAATCACCGATAATGGAATTGCGAAGCCGGTTTTTTATTCCAAGGGAACCATCTTTCCCCATATCGTCTATCAACTTCAATTCCTTCTTAGGCCATATCACATGATAGTATTTCCCCTCATACTCCATAACGATTGTTTTAGAGGAAACAGGAGGCACAGCCTCGAATTCATAGCCATTCTCCACGTATATGTCTTTGGAAGGTTGGGCAATTTCCCATTTGCCATCGACCAGTTCATACTGCACTACACGGATCTTGCCTTCTTTCCCGTTGACTACGTAGCGTTGGGCAAATACAGACAGATTGCCCAACAGCATCATCAATAATAATAAGAAACTCTTTTTCATAATTCCCTGATTTTACATTGTGTCTTCCCAAAGCCCCGAAACAGGAGATTCTTCATTTTCAAGGAGATTCTCTGATTCTGTACCTGAAGTTTCCGTTTCCGCAGGATTCGTCTCCTTTGTGGGTGTATTGTCTTTCCCGGCAGGCTTTTCCCTTTCGGAATTTTGTATGGCTCCATTATGCTTGTCTTTCGCAACAGTTTTGATGGGAGTAGTTAAGAAAGTAATCTGATGCGATATCCCTTTACGGTCGCTATAATAACCTTCCATTTCTTTTTCCCGCTTGTTGTATTCGGCTTGGAGCAGTTGTTTCCCTGCCTCGTGATTTTCAGGATAGAATGTGAATGAACCGGGCAAGGTATCATTCTTGCTATGAACTAAGCCCTTTGCTTTTACGGGAGCTTGTCCTGCAATGGCCATTGTACCGAAGATTGTTTCTCCATTGGCCACGGAGTCTATGTTACAAACTATGCGCGTACTTCCGCCGGCATATTTCACTACCCATTTGCCTACAACCCATTGTCCGGTTTTTGCTTTGATGTTTTCCACTTCGGTTGTCCACGAGTTACTTCCGCTGACTTGGGGTGTAATGAAATACCATAATGCGAACAATACCCATACAACAGACACCCAACGCCACCCAATAAAACTGATGTTTTCCTTATTGGTCTTATTGTAGCTTTGCTGCCATTCGGAATATTTGGTGATTACGTTGTCAAGGGTGTCATCCTGCTGGTGATATGCATAATAAAGGGAATCGAGTTGGCGGTACTCAAATTCATCTCCTCTGATACTCTTGCCCCCTGTATCTACTTTTTCCCTCTTGAAAAGATAATAGGAAGCGATAAATGCTCCCAATACCAGTATCGCACCGAGGATAAAGCATAAAAACGACGGGAACCACCGGAAACCTGCATATAATAGTCCGGCACATATAGCGCCTCCGATTGCTCCGGGAATAATGCCATTCCAAAAACCAAACAAGGTTGAATAGAAAATCAGTATGCCTATGCCGCAGATAAATGTCGTGACCCAGAAATGACCTGCAATGGGATTCACGTCCGGCAATCCGAATAGTAGAGTTCCTAAAATTGTAATCAGTGTAGGTATGCCTCCAAGCAACAAGAAGATGTTACGCTTTGCGGTTACTGACTTTTCGCTTTTGTCAAGCTTTCCCGCCGCTTTGTCTATCCTGTCAATAGCTGTAGAGTAGCGGTCGTAATAGTAATTCTTAGGCGCATATTTGCCGATAAATTCTACATATTTTACGGTTTCCTTTTCATACGTGAACTGTTGGGACAGGTCAAGTTTGGGATTTTCTTGGAAGAAAACAGTCAACCAGGCATCAAGCCACGGTACGTTTTTCCCCTCGCTATTCATCCAACGGACTTTTTCTCCGCAAGCTTTTGCAATGGTTTCATGTGGAAGCGTATTGATGTCTTGAAGCGATGTCAGTAATTTCCCATCAATAGGATATGTGGGGGCATGGCCTAAGAAACCGGTCACCGACTTGTAGGCTCCGATTACGTCATCATAAGGCCCGGCTTTCTGATTGTTTTCTTCATCGTCCGTATTCATGCAATAACGGTTCCAGTCAAGGAATGTTACATATTCCTTCCCTCGTGCACGCAAATAATCTCCCACACGGGTAACATCCATTTGGCTAAACTCCTTTATTAAAGCGCCTGTTTCTGCCTCGCCGAGCACCATTGAGTTCAGGCGTGAATTGAGATATTCTCCTACCTGTTTTATGGAATAGCAACGGTCTGTTGCCTGAGGGTCGGTGCCAAACCATAAGTCGGCTTCAGGATTCAGTTCGTATGCTATGCGGTAAGCGGAGTTGGAGTTGAAATATATGGACTCTACATCATTGGAAGCATTATCATGCAACATTCGTATCTTTCCTGCAAGTGCTGGATTGCGGTTGGCAAGCCATACAATTAATGCCCTGCTGCGGAGTAAATGGTAATTGGTGGCGTTCAACTGTCCGTCCGAGTGGTATGCTGCAAGCAAATCGTCCACAGTCTCGGCATTGACCCATCCTTTTTTTGTGAGAACAGGGAAAATCAAATCGGGATTTAGCAGGATGGCAAGATAATAGCAAGCGATAAAACCATTTATGATTTCCTCTCCTGTATCGAACATCTCCGAATCAATGTATTCACGCAATGCTGCAATCGTTTTATCCATTTTATGCGCATGGAGATATATCATAAGGTTGGAATCCGGCCGGAGCACTTCTTGCGCCATTCTGGCATGTTCTTGGAATATCTCAAGGCTTATTTCCTTAGGGTCGGTATGATGTCCTCCCATTGGGTCTACATAGTCTATTGACGGGTCGAGCATATAGGCTACCGCCATCAATCCGGCTTCTTGATTCGACGGATATACTGTTTCCACTATTTCCTCTACATTAACGGCTATTTCATTGCGTCCGGTTTCCTCCAGCCAACGTGTGACGCGCCCGGAATAGAGGTATTTTGTGCCCAAAATTTTATCATTGAGCAAAAGCCGGGCAAGTTCGGAAGGAGAATTGGCCACTTGGTTTTTGGCCGAATTGAAAACGACCCTGAAACCGGAGTCGGCTGTCTGAATACTGCTTGAACCGAGATTTTCTCCTTTTGCCCATCGCTTGATGTCATCAAAGGTGGCACGGTCACTCATTTTAAGGCGGGTCAATGCCTTTATGAGTGATGCCATGTGAGGCGACATGTCGGTTGGCATGGGCAGTGTTTCATTCAACTTTGAACGGAGCAACTGCGATTCATTGGCTGTGAGTTTTGCTTTTCCCATCCATAGGCATAGAAGTGATACGCCTAACGAAAAGTAATCGCTCTCTACGCCCACTTCAGCCGGTTCTCCAGGTACGTTAGTATAAAACTCCGGGGCTGCATAGACCGGTGAGCGCATCTCATCAATCTTGCAGACGCCTCCTTGTGGGCATTCCGCAGAGATTCCGAAATCAGCAAGTACAATCTGTGTTTTCTTCTTATCCGCATAAAAGAAATTTGCAGGCTTGATGTCACGGTGCAATATCCCATGTTTTGACAGGAAATCAATGGCAGATGCCATTCTTACGGCTACTTCGGTCATTGCTTTCTCGTCACCGTTTAAAATCACGCCATCAAGAGAACCGCCTTCACAGAAATCCATCAATTCATAGTCGTGCCTTTCATCCGGATGGTCCGGATTATGCCACTCGCCGTGACTTACTATGTTCACCAGTAATCCGCTTCCCCTAAGCTTGCTTATCTTCTCCAATATGGTATGGTTGGGGCGATGGTCCGGGTCATAATAGTATAGTTTGAGGGCATATTTCTGTCCTCCTCTACTTACAGTGAGGACAATAGCCTCGCCGGAGGAATCGGAAAGGATGCCGTCGTTTTTGTATTGTATGCCTTCTAACTCGAATATTGACGGCCAGCCTTGCGTCGTTGTTACTTTTGCGTCATCGGAAAGTCGATGATGTATGCCCTTGCTGTTTTTCTGTTCAAATGGACGCAATCTCTCGTCTTCACCGTGTTGCACTCTACGTCGTGCAGCTTTTCCTGTGGCGTGCGCATCCTCTCGGTTGGCTTTTCCTGTGGCGTGTGCATCCCCTCGGTTGGCTTTTCCTGTGGCATGAGTATCTTCGTTACTCTGGTTCCTACGCTTACGGGAACCTACCGTTTTATCTTCGTCTGCCATAATATGTAAATAGGTTTATTGTTTTTGTGGGTTGTTCTTTTTTTGAAAAAGATGAATAATCCAATTGATAATGTAATAGATGGCTATAAAGCCTATAAGTAGGAATAAATAGCTATTCCGACTGCACGCAGAGCGATTACACCTGTACCAAAACCTGTCCAAAGGAAAATTATAAACTTCTTCATATCGTTTAATTTTTAAATGTTTCAGAAGTAGATTACTCTATTTTTAATGTCCGTTGGGTGACGATGAACTCTCCGTTTTCTTCGATATACTGTTCCGGTGTGATGTATATCCATGTGCCACCAAATTGAGGTGCTACACATTCGGAAGGACAATTGTGTAAAGCTCCACACACATTGCATTTCCATACGCTTGACTGGTAGTCTGACAGGTCATATTCCGTATGTATGGTGGCGACTTTCCGCGCAGAATAATAATCACGTTGCTGTTCAGGGGTATAATCAGGCGGGGGAACCATTGAGGCCAATGCCGCGTCCATTTCTGCTGCTTTCTCCCTATAAGCAGCCATGATTTCATCGAAAGAGACTCCCATATCTTCATATTCCGTCTGCTTCTCCTGCCTTGGGTGAACTGCGCTTTGCTGTACGGATTCGGATGTACTTATCGACTGGAGTATTGCAGCGTATTCGTCAAGCAATGCCAGATCGTCATCGGAAAGTTGTGTAACGTTTTCCTCATATTTGTTTCTGTTCTTTAGCTCTTCTATTTGAGCATGAAGCCTTGCAAGTTCTTCTGCTTTGGCTTGTACGGCCTTGAATACCGGGTCGTTTTGTGCGGCTGCTTGTTCAAGACGAGCCATTGCCGTTAGTGGGGTATTGCATTTGCGGCAGAAGTTCCGGGCATTGAGTGTGCCGCATTCGGGACATAAAATCCCTTCACGGGGTTGTCCGCATTGCGTACAGAATTTGGATGCCGGCTTCATGGAAGCTCCACAGAACGAACATTTTTCGGGCGTTAGAGAATGACCGCAATGGGGACAGATAACCGCTTCCGTAGGAATGGATTGACCGCAATATATACATACTTTGTTAAGGGTTGTAGCCACTTCAAACGTTTTATTCCTAAAAGGTTTGGACTTGGCATCCCATTGCTTCCTTTTAGTGTGTTGTTCACTCATCGACTGGGAAGCAAACTTATCCTTTATGTATTTTAATTGCTTATCCATTTAATTGTAGATACCAATTGAAATGTGTGTTATTCATAATTTGCACAAATATAGGAATTAAATTTTATTTTTTATCATTTTTTGTTTATTATTTTTGTGTTTCTTTCAGTTTGTGTGATGTTCCTATCATGTCAACAAGGCACGCTTTATATGCGAGTCTGTCCACATCAGTTTATTGAGGGGGAACGCATGAAATGTATGAAGAAAAACGCCCTTCTCAATTTGCTGAGGTTTGCAGGGCCCCGTATCTTTGCAGCGTGATTAAGCTTAAGACACAAAACACAGACTTATTCTATTAACTAAACTAAAACTATTTATTTATGTCAGTAATTTACAAAGGCCAACAATCTGTTTTGGCCACTAAAGAAGGAAAGAGATTGTTTTATCCCCGTGTAGTATTAATGGGAAGCGTATCGACGAATCAGATTGCCGCAGAGATTGCGGAACTTTCATCCCTGTCGAAAGGTGACACGAAGAACGTGATAGATAACCTGGTAACCGTCATGACCCGGCACTTGCAGGCGTCGGAGAGTGTGACGCTGGACGGTTTCGGCAGTTTCCGTTATTCGATGAAAGCTACCGGTAACGGGGTGGAGACGCTGGACGAAGTGACGGCTTCTCAGGCGAAGGTGTTTGTGCGTTTCACGCCGGCTTCTTCCCGCAATGTGGACCGCACCGTGGCTACGCGTTCATTGGTGACGGGCGCACGTTTTGTCCGTGTTGACCAGTTGGGTATCGGCGGCGGTCTGCCGGACGATGATGAGACGGAACTGCCGGACGAGCCGGGCTCGGGTAACGGCGGTGGTCAAGGCGGCTCGGGTAGTGACGGCGAGGACGAAAACCCGATGGGTTGACAAATGCCCCCATCCGTGGGGACAAAGCGAATACACACAACTAAACTGAGACTTTGACGGCAGGGCGTATCTGCAACATCTGTTGACCGGTGGCGGATGGGGCGGTACGCCCTGCCTGTTGCTTCTCTTCTGCGTTCTTTGACATATTGAGACCGTTTTTGCAGGTCATTTATTTTCAGCGATGTGTCCCTGTTCTGCCCTTTTTGTATTATCTTTGCCTTACCTTTTTATTGATAAAATCCTACTTGACGATGAATGAAGATATTGTCCTGACCCCCATGATGAAGCAGTTTCTCGACCTGAAGGCGAAGCATCCGGACGCCGTGATGCTGTTTCGGTGTGGTGACTTCTACGAGACCTATTCCACGGATGCCGTTGTGGCTTCGGAGATATTGGGTATTACCCTGACCAAACGAAACAACGGGAAGGGCGGGCAGACCATCGAGATGGCGGGATTTCCGCATCATGCGCTGGACACGTATCTGCCGAAACTGATACGGGCGGGTAAGCGCGTAGCCATCTGCGACCAACTGGAGGACCCGAAGCTGACGAAGAAACTGGTGAAGCGGGGCATCACCGAACTGGTGACACCGGGCGTATCCATCAACGACAATGTGCTGAATTATCGGGAGAATAACTTCCTGGCGGCGGTGCATCTGGGCAAAGGTGTCTGCGGCGTGGCTTTTCTGGATATATCGACGGGAGAGTTTTTGACGGCGGAAGGCACGGCGGAATATATCGACAAACTGCTGAATAATTTCGGGCCGAAGGAGGTGCTGTTCGAACGCGGGCGACGGAACGTGTTCGAAGGGTATTTCGGCAACAAATATTTCACATTCGAACTGGACGACTGGATATTTACGGAATCTACCGCCCGCGAGAAGCTGCTGAAACATTTTGAGGTGAAGAACCTGAAGGGCTTCGGCGTGGAGCATCTTCGGAACGGTGTTATAGCGGCCGGAGCCATTCTGCAATACCTCGTCATGACGCAGCACACGCAGATAGGGCACATCACTTGCCTGTCGCGCATTGAGGAGGAGAAGTATGTCCGGCTGGATAAGTTTACCGTGCGCAACCTCGAACTGATAGGCTCGATGAACGAAGGGGGCAGTTCGCTGCTGAGCGTCATCGACAAGACTATCAGCCCCATGGGCGCCCGACTGATGAGGCGGTGGCTGGTCTTTCCCTTGAAAGAGGTGCGGCCGATTCAGGAGCGGCTGGATGTGGTGGAGTATTTCTTCCGCCATCCGGACTTCCGCGAACTGGTGGAAGAGCAGCTGCACAGGGTGGGGGACTTGGAGCGCATCATCTCCAAAGTGGCCGTGGGACGCGTGTCTCCCCGCGAATTGGTAGCCCTGAAAGTGGCGCTACAGGCCGTAGAGCCTATTAAGGCGGCTTGTGCGGAGGCCGATAATGCCAGTCTGAACCGCATCGGTGAGTTGCTGGATATCTGTCTGCCGGTGCGCGACCGCATCGAACGGGAGGTGAACAACGACCCGCCGCTGTTAATCAATAAGGGAGGGGTCATCAAGTCCGGTGTCAACCAGGAATTGGACGAACTGCGCGAGATAGCTTACAGTGGCAAGGATTACTTGCTGCATCTGCAACAGCGGGAGAGCGAGGTGACGGGCATTCCCAGTCTGAAGATAGGTTATAACAACGTCTTTGGCTACTACATCGAAGTACGCAATGCGCATAAGGACAAGGTGCCTGCCGAGTGGATACGTAAGCAGACACTGGCACAGGCCGAGCGCTACATCACGCAGGAGTTGAAGGAGTATGAGGAGAAGATATTGGGTGCAGAGGATAAGATTCTGACGCTGGAGACACAGCTTTATACGGAACTGGTGCAGTCGCTGATAGAGTTTATCCCCGTCATACAGACGGATGCCAATCAGATAGCGCGGCTGGACTGCCTGTTGTCGTTTGCCGTGGCGGCGAGCGAGAATTGCTACATTCGTCCTGTAATAGTGGATGATGATGTGCTGGATATCCATCAGGGGCGCCATCCTGTCATTGAGAAGCAACTGCCCATCGGTGAGAAGTACATAGCCAACGATGTGTTTCTGGATACGGATAAGCAGCAGATTATCATCATCACCGGTCCGAACATGGCCGGTAAGTCGGCCTTGCTGCGACAGACGGCGCTCATCACGCTGATGGCACAGATAGGTTGCTTTGTGCCTGCCGAGAGTGCGCACATCGGGCTGGTGGATAAAATTTTTACCCGTGTGGGAGCCAGTGACAACATCTCCGTGGGGGAATCTACCTTCATGGTGGAGATGAACGAGGCGGCGGATATTCTTAACAACTTGTCGTCGCGCAGTCTGGTGCTGTTTGACGAGTTGGGACGGGGTACTTCCACGTATGACGGCATCTCCATAGCGTGGGCCATCGTGGAATACATACACGAGCATCCGCGGGCAAAGGCTCGCACGCTGTTTGCCACTCACTATCACGAGTTGAACGAGATGGAGAAATCTTTCAAGCGCATCAAGAACTACAATGTGGCGGTGAAGGAGGTGGGGAACAAAGTCATCTTCCTGCGCAAACTGGAGCGGGGAGGCAGTGAACACTCGTTCGGTATCCATGTGGCAAAGATGGCGGGTATGCCCAAGAGTATTGTGAAGCGTGCCAACGAGATATTGGAGCAGCTTGAGCAGGAGAACCGTCAAACGGGTACCATTACGGGTAAGACGATTACGGAAGGGGCTTCATCGGCGGGCGGCATGCAGCTCAGTTTCTTCCAGTTGGATGACCCTGTCCTTTGCCAGATACGCGACGAGATTCTGAACCTCGATGTCAATAACTTGACACCGCTGGAGGCGCTTAATAAGCTGAATGATATAAAGAGGATTGTGAAGGGGAGGTAAAACAATGCCCACAGATTTATTCGTCTGCAAATGAAAGAAGAATAAATCTGTGGGCATCTGCTTTATTGCGTCACGGGCTTAGTTTTTCGCTTTCTTCCCATAGAGGAACATGCAGTACAGCCCCACTAGTACGAATGGAATACTGAGCCATTGCCCCATATTCAGCGACATGCTGTTCTCAAAATCCACTTGATTTTCTTTCAGGAATTCGATGAAGAAGCGGAAGGCAAAAATCTCTGTCAGGCACAGTCCGAAGAAGAAACCACGGGGATAGTAGGAGGGAAGTTCGGCAGACTTGTGTGAGTGGTGCGATGTACGGGCAGCGGCATGAGAAGCGCTGAAGTCGGTCTGCACCGTGGTCTGCTGGCGACGCTGTCCACGCTTATAGAGGTAAACCATCAGCAGGAAGAACACGAAGTAGGCAATGGCTTCGTAGAGTTGTGCCGGATGGCGGGGAACATTATCTACCTGTTGGAATACGAAAGCCCAAGGGGCATCGCTCGGCTTACCGATGATTTCTGAATTCATCAGATTGCCCAGGCGGATGAAGCAGGCACAGATAGGAGTGGCTACGGCTATCATGTCGAGCACATCCATGTAGTGCATCTTCGTCTTGCGGCAGTAGAGCCACAGGGCGATGATAAGACCCAACGTGCCACCGTGACTGGCCAGTCCCTCGTAGCCGGTAAACTTCCAGTCGCCACCGGGCAGGAACTTGATGGGGAGAATCATTTCAACGAAATGGCTTAGACTGCTTAAATAGTATTCCGGCTGATAGAACAGGCAGTGCCCCAGTCGGGAGCCTATCAGGATGCCGAAGAAGCAGTAGAAGAACAGCGGTTCGAAAGTGGCTTCGCTGATGCGGCGGTCGCGATACTGCCGGTGCACCATGAAGGTAGACAGCGCGATGCCTATCACCCAGCACAGGCTGTAGTAATGAATGGGGAGGCTGCCCAACGTGAAGAGTGTGCGGTCGGGGTTCCAGTTAATGCTGAAGAGTAAGGGTAACATAGTTCAATGGTTTTAATGTGGTAAATTTTTAAATTTCTGGGCTACCATCCGATAGGTGGGGATGTCTATGCCGTGTTGTTCGGCGGCGGCAATCATGTCGAATAATAGTCCCTGCACTTCGCTTTCGTGTCCGCGTGCCAAGTCTTTCTGCATGGAGGCGGTGCTGTGCGGGTCTAAACTGTCGATGATTTTCAGATTGTATGCCACCAGATCTTCTTTCGGCTCTATGCCCAATTTGCGGCCCAATGCGGCACTTTCGCGGGAGAGGCCGATAAATGTATCGCGCACGGGTCCCGGCTTCTGTACTTCGCCCATAGGCACGTCGTAGTAGGCGCCTGTCACCGCCATAGCCGAGATGAATGACCACTTGACGAACGTGTCGCGGTTGATGTCATCGGAGATTTCGGCTTTGATGCCGCTTTCCTGCAAGTCTTGTTGTACGGCTTCCAACGTTTCGCGGGAGACAGTTGTATCCCGATGTGCGCCATATACCAGCCGGAATATCTTGCCCATTTGTGTGATTTCTCCTTTTCCGGAGACAAAGCCCACGATGTAGATGCAGCCGTCCAGCACCGTTACACCGGGTGCCAGCCGTTGGATGCGCGGTCCCGTTCCATAGACGTTGAGAATGGGGATGACTACAGTTTCAGGTTTTGATGCCCGTTGTACCAAGCTGATGATGGAGTCAACGGAGTAACCTTTCACGCAGACAAAGATGACATCGGCTTTGCCTGTATATTCCTCGGCAGTGCAGGCTTGGATGCGGAGGGTGTGTTCACCTTTCAGGTCGCTGTGCAGACGCAAGCCGTGTTCGCGTATGGCAGCCAGATGCTCGCCGCGGGCAATGCAGGTCACGTCTTTACCTGCCAATGCCAAAAAAGCGGCGATACAGCCGCCTACGCCTCCGGTTCCTGCGATTAAGTAATTCATAATGATATAGTGTATAGTGATTAGCGGTTAGTGGTTAGGAGTTAGTAGTTCTCCTTCCGTACATAGTTTTCTTTTTCCATGTGATACAGTCCTTCGCCACGGTCGCCGTTCTTCAAGTCCTCCAGCTCTACCTTGAAGATGCGGTAGGGCAGGGTGGTCGTGTGTTTGGGGCGATCGACGGTCAGGAGGTAGGCATTGCCGTATTCGTCGGCAGAGTAGTATTCCTTGATTTCCTGCACCATCAATACGGGCACTTCTTCACCATCTAGCCATACCGTTGCTTTCAGTTGACAGGCGGGCGGGGCGGTAATGATGGCTTCGGCTTCCTCACTGGCTACTTGCTGTTGAATTTGGCTGAGGTCTTGTCCATGCACGGCTTCCTTGCCCTGCTTCATCCATTGCAGGAAGCGCGTCAGACTCATGGGGCGGACAAACAACTGGTAAGTGGGTACTCCGCCGGCGATTTGAAAGGCGTGTAGTCCGTAGACCTCCATGCGATGATAGCGGATGTCAAGGGTCGTGTCACGGTCAGCAATAAAGTTCCATGCCCAAAATTCCAGCCGCTGGTCAGCTTCTGGAAAGTTCTTGGCGGCAGTGTGCGGATAGGTGTCCAAACGGATGGCTGCCATGCTTTGGTAACGGCCTTTGGGAATGCGGGCGGTGTAGCGTCCTTCCCGATTGGTCAATACTGTCAATACATCGCTGAACGACGGATCCTGCCACATTACCGAGCAACTGTCGATGGGCCGTCCGTCGTAATCCGTTACTTGCCCGCTGATGGTTACGGAGTCCCGCTGTTGGGCGTGACCGGCGGTAGCGGCCAGCAGGAATGAGAGTAGGAAAAGAATCTGTTTCATAAGGGTGATGTTTGGATTCTGTCAAGCAATTCTTTCGCATCAAGGTGCAGGCGGGCGAAAGCAAACCATTTCTTGCCTAGGTCTTTCAGTGAGGCACCGATATGATAGACATCTGTGTCGATGAGCAGGAAGCGGTCATGTGCCTGTTTGCAGGTTAGCAACTCAATGGGCGGATATTCTTCGTTATGCCGTTCCAAGTCTAATGACAGACGTTTGTCAATCTTGGCTGTATAGATGGTGGCTTTCACACTTTGCCCCCTTTTACTGAGCATGAGCAAGGTTTTCTCATCCACATAGTTGTCTATCAATACAATGTTTCTATTGGCTGATTTAATTAAGTCGGTGGCGAAAGCGTAGGCATCGAATATCTGTCCGTCGAAGAAGATACCTTCCACGGGCGGCAGGGAAGTACGAACAAAGAAGTCAATCTTCTCCGTATGGTCGGCTACGGTTTTTTCCAACTTATCGAGCCGATGGTTGATGGCGTAACCTTTCAGCAGATAGTCTTTTAGCACTCTTGTAGCCCATTGGCGGAACTCTACGCCGCGCTGTGATTTGACTCGGTAGCCAACGGAAATGATAACATCCAAATTATAGTAGGCAATTTGGCGCTTCACTTTCCTTGTTCCTTCTTGTTGAACTGTCAAGGAATACTTGACAGTTGCCGACTCATCTAATTCTTTTTCTTTAAATACATTATGTGTGTGCAAGCTTATATTTTGCTTACTGGTCTGGAACAGTTCGGCCATTTGTGCCTGGGTCAGCCACACGGTTTCATCTTCCAGCCGGACTTCCAGCCTGATGGCTTCTTCCGGCTGATAGAGTATGATTTCGTTGTTTTTTTGCATCATCCGATTTTGCAGACTTTTACTGTTACACATTAAACCGGAAGTGCATGATGTCGCCGTCCTGCACCACGTAGTCCTTGCCTTCCACGGCCAGTTTTCCGGCTTCGCGTACGGCGGCCTCACTGCCATACTTGATGTAATCCTCGTACTTGATGACTTCGGCGCGGATAAATCCTTTCTCGAAATCGGTATGGATGACACCGGCGCGTTGCGGCGCTTTCCAACCCTTGCGGTACGTCCACGCCTTGACCTCCATTTCACCGGCAGTGATGAATGTTTCCAGATTCAGCAGCTTGTAAATCGCCTTGATAAGACGGTTGCAACCACTCTCTTTCAGTCCCAAATCTTCGAGGAACATCTGTTTCTCCTCATACGTTTCCAGTTCTGCGATGTCCGCTTCGGTCTGGGCAGAGATGACGATGAGTTCAGCGTCTTCGCCCTGAATGGCTTGCCGCACCTGTTCTACATACGCATTGCCCGTAGCGGCACTGGCGTCATCTACGTTGCACACGTAGAGCACCGGTTTCGTGGTGAGCAGGAACATCTGCTTGGCGCAGGTCTCTTCGTCCTCGTTCTCGCAAGTCACGGTACGGGCACTGCGTCCCTGTTCCAATGCCTCTTTGTAGCGCAGCAAAAGACCATATTCCGTCTTGGCCGACTTGTCACCACCCACTTTGGCTTGTTTCTCCACGCGCTTGATGCGATTTTCCACCGTTTCGAGGTCCTTCAGTTGCAGTTCGGTGTCGATGATTTCCTTGTCGCGCACCGGGTCCACCGAGCCATCCACGTGCACAATGTTGCCGTTGTCAAAGCAGCGCAACACGTGGATAATGGCGTCACACTCGCGGATGTTGCCTAAGAACTGATTACCCAATCCTTCGCCTTTGCTGGCACCCTTCACCAGTCCGGCGATGTCAACGATGTCGCACACAGCGGGCACGATACGTCCTGGATGAACCAGTTCGGCCAGTTTGGTCAGTCGTTCGTCCGGCACGGACACTTGCCCCATTTGGGCGTCGATGGTACAGAATGGAAAGTTTGCTGCCTGCGCCTTTGCGCTGGACAGACAGTTGAAAAGAGTGGATTTTCCCACATTGGGAAGTCCTACGATACCTGCTTTTAATGCCATATTTTTGTTGTTTTTATAATTTTAGAAGATAGGGAGACAAATCAAGGTAACTGAAGCTGTCTCAAAATGACATTCAGTCTCTATATTGAGACAACCTCGCGTATTCCCACCGATTTATCAGCCGATAATACTGATTTACAGTACGCGGCAAAGGTACGGATTTACTGGGATATGAACAAAGAAATCCGTACAGCTCTGTCCGGGTGTCCCCTGATTGATTAAAGAATGTTATATTCCTCTTCTCTGTATTAACTTTTCTCCATGCTCCAAGTCTTATTACATGTTCGGGCGCTATTACTATGAAATGCTTGTGGACAGTCATTACGCTATTCTTCCTTTTCGTCCCTTTGGGGGGATATGGACAAGAGAGAGGCAATATCGAACTCTGCCTGTGCGACTCTGTGGATGGTGAAGCAGTCGAAGGAGCAGTGGTGGAATTGGTGTATCTGCCTGATTCCACCAAGTATCATGCCGTGAGTTATAGTGGTGGAAAGGCCACATTCCAAAAACTTCTTTACGGAAATTATAGTGTGACGGCTACGTTTTTGGGTTATGAACCTGCACGTCGTCGGATACATTTGGACTGTCCGTCGCTTCGTCCGGATACGCTATGGATGCGTCCCGGTTCGCTGTTGTTGGATGAAGTCGTCGTAAGTACTCCTGCCTTGCGTTCTACGCAGAACGGCGATACACTCAGCTATCATGCAGATTCCTACAAAGTCGTGTTGGGAGCTAATTCAGAATCCTTAATCCGGAAGATGCCGGGCATATCAGTCTCAGACCGGGGCGTGGAGGCACACGGGCGTAACGTGCAGAAGATTATGGTGGACGGAGAGGAGTTTTTCGGTAACGATGTACTTTCGGCCTTGAAAAACATTCCTGCGGATATGGTAGAAGATGTAGAAGTATTCAATAAACTGAGCGATGAGGCCGAACTTACAGGCGTGGACGACGGGCGGGGTTATACCGCCATCAACATTCGCACCAAGCCCGACCGCCGTAAGGGCGTTTTCGGACGGCTGTATGCCGGCTATGGGATTCCGGACAAGTACGTTGCCGGTGGAAATGTCAATAACTTCCATTCCAAATACCGCCTTTCGCTCGTGGGGCTGGCCAATAATATCAGCTTGCACAATTTTGTAACCGAAGATATTGTCGGAATGGCCGAGGAAGGAGCCAAGAACGGGCGCTCCAATTTTGCCGTCAAGCCCATGCCCGGTATCTCCTCCGTACAGTCCGTAGGGGCAAACTTCAATAACAGCTGGTTTTCGGGCAGCTATTTCTTCAACCGGACGGACAACAGCAACCTTTCTACTTCGCTGCGGGAGAACCTGAACAACGCAGAGAAAATCCAACAGACTGAGACAGAGAAAGACTTCGACGCTTTGAACTTTAACCATCGCTTTTCCGCAAGAATGAAGTTCAATGTCAAAGAGCGTCACAGCTTTATCATCCGTCCGTCGCTGAATATACAGAATCTTTCGGACGGTTCCAGCCAGCAGAGTTCCGTACACAACATTTTTGGAGAGGATGACGTCCGCTTCCTTCGCAACCGGCTTTCGAATAACCGGAACAGACGTTTGGGCATCAATCTGTCCAATACCCTGAACTATCGCTATCGCTTTCACAAAAAAGGCCGTGCGTTCTCCCTGTCATTGTCAGGCAGTTACTACGAGAACGAAGTGGATGCCACCAACGAACAGTACACTTTCCGTAATCCGGACACGCCGGTCGACCCCTCGTTGGCAAACTCGGTCTCTGCACAGCAAAGTTCCCGCATGACGCGACGGGTGACGGCCCGCACGGGGCTGACTTACACAGAACCGTTGAGCCGCCGGCTCCGCATGAGTTGGGAGTATGCTTTCACCTACAATCGTAGCGAGGCGGATAAAGACGTTTTCCTGCGGGATGAAGAGACGGGCGAACTAAGCCCCACCGCAGACGAGCGGCAATCCAATGAGAACAGCGGCACCTACCTCACTCACAAGATAGGCCCCCGCTTCCAGTATGCTTTCCGCAAGACTTCCGTGACGATAGGAGGGGCTTTCCAGCATGTGGACTTTCGGGGAGAGAGCATCCGTCCGGCAGCAGAAGATACGCACAAGCCGTTCAATAATCTGACTTATGAAGTTGTAGCCAATCTCACCATCGACAGGCAGAACACTATCCGCATCGATGCCAAGGGTCGTACGGTGAATCCATCCGTCACGATGTTGCAGAACGTGGTCAATCTGGCCAATCTGAGCCGTGTCAGTGCGGGAAATCCTGACCTCTCGCCTTCGTATCTGCATGACTGGGGCGTGCGCTATATACATACCAATTCGCAGAAGGGCAGCACCGTGTCGGTGTCGCTTAATTATAACGGCAGTGGCAATTACATCGGCGATTCATTGGTGGTGGACCAACCGGACTTTGTGGTGACGGAAGGTATGAAACTTGGTGAGGGCAATATGTTTGTCCGTCCGGTTAATATCGGAGGATATCACCGCCTGCAAGGCAAGATAATATATGGTTTTCCGGTGAATTTGTTGCGCAGCAATCTGAATCTTCAGGCGCAGGCAGCCATGAATGTTCTGCCGGGAATCGTCAATGGAGAATGTACGCCTGTGCATCGCAATGACTACACGCTGGGCGCTTCCCTGGCAAGCAACATTAGCGAGGATGTGGATTTCCGTGTCGGTTATGCGGGGCGGTATGTGCAGGGCGAGTTTACGACCAAGGCAGGCCAGGTCAGCAACGACTATTTTACGCATTCCGTTTCGGGCGAGTTTAAATGGGCTTTTTGGCGTGAGTTCACCTTTACCAGTTCGCTGTTGTTCCGACAGGACAAAGGTATCTCTGCTCCATTTAACGACAAGATACTGCTATGCAATCTGTATCTGGGCAGGCGGATTTTTCGGAATCATTTGGGAGAAATCAGCATCGGCGTCAATGATCTTTTCAATAATAATGTTCATCGTTATGTCCATACCATTAACACATCGGGCACAAACAATGTCGTCAATCAGGGAATCGGGCGCTATGTCGCATTTCAGTTTGTCTGGCATTTGAGAAATTATCGGAAATAGGTCTGACGTCCGGGAAAAAGATTGCATGAAGTATCGGAAAGTTTCCACTTGATGTTTTGCAGTTACGCCGATAGTTTTATTTTTGCTTTGATGGTGCTTAAATAGGTTTTAGTTAAGATGAAACCGAACTATCTGATAATCGTGCAGCTGCATCTGTAAAGTACAATGCGGATGCGATATAAAACCCGACACAAAAAGATTCGGACTTCTTCGCAACTTGTCTGTTCCTCCGGTGAAAGGAGCAAGCTGAATTGCGAAGAAGTCCGAATCTTTTTGTGTTTTAAGGCCGTTTATTACCAGTTAGGATTTTGCTTGATGTTCGGCATCAAGTCTTTGTCACGCTGCGGAATGGGGAGCAACTCGTGCTTACCTTTCGTGGTATAATCTACTGCCGTAAAGGTGGCGCCGGCCATCCAGTCGAATACGCGCTGAGCAGTGCTGACGATGGTTTCATAGTAGATTCCCCAACGTACCAGGTCGACACGGCGATGTCCTTCGAACGCCAACTCATAAGCACGCTCGTCGCGCACAGCCTGGCGGAATTCTTCTTGACTCATGTTGGCACGCAGGTCGCAAACGGAATTGGCGACATTCAACGGTAGTCCGAAACCACGGCGACGTACCATATTGACAGCGGCATAGGCATCGTCCGTGGGACCGCCTTTCCATTCGTTCAAAGCTTCTGCATAGAGCAGCAGCACGTCAGCATAGCGCAATACATACCAGTTGATGTTCGACTTGTCGTTGTTGACCAATACATTGCTTGCATTGACATATTTCTCCGTATCCCACTTGGCAGGTGTCATGTTCTGCCATCCGGTAGCACCTTCGGCAACGGTCTTGTCGGCAACCAGCTGCTGTTTTTCGGTACCTACATACTTGTAGGTGGCTATTGACAGCTCGCGACGCAAATCGCTCGGATAATTGGTCTCCCAGTCGATATAGAAAGGAGCCACTACCTTTACATTGCCGGCATTACGTCCGCGCGTACCCGGTATCTCGTTCGCATTCACACCATTCCATTTACCTACACGTCCACAAGGGTCTTCCGAGTTGGTTCCGGTCACTGTAGGTGCATAGAAGCTCACCTCTATCAGGCTTTCTGTCGGATCCCAGATGCCGTTGCAGGTGTTCTGCCACAACGTTTCGTAATTGCTCAGCAGATTGTGTTTTCCGGACTCGACAAGGATGCGTGCCGTAGTGGCAGCCAGTTCCCATTTCGATGTATCATGTACGGGATAGCTGGCCCACGTAGCATACACTTTCGTCAGTAAGCCCAATGCCGCACCGCGTGAGAAGCGGAAACTGTTGTCCGAGCGTACATCATCGTTTGTGGCGTATGGCAGATGCTCGACAGCATATTTCAAGTCTTCCTCAATGAAGGCATATACCTCTTCGGGAGCAGCCTGCACAAATTCTGAATTCTTCTTATAGGAATCAGCCGTAGTCTCCATCAGAATAATATTGCCATAATAACGCAGCAGCTCGAAATAATAGAGTGCACGCAAGGCGCGGGCTTCGGCGATGTAAATATCGGCTTTCTGCTTGTCCAATGCCGTGAAGTAAGGATAACGTGTGGCAATGGTTTCCAAGAAATCATTGGCCGTATAAATGGCTGCATACAGGTCGCGCCACGTATTTTGCACATAGGAGTCACTGGTGGTCATGGAGTTGGTCGTCACCTGTCGGTAACCGGTGGTACCGCCCGTACATTGAGATAAGTCGGTACTCATATCAAACAACATCGAGAGGTTCATGCCATACACGGCATCGGACACCATGCCGCGATATACACCCAGCAGTACCACTTCGGCCTCACTGGCATCGTTCATAAATTCCGGTTTCTCAATTTGAGACTGTGCTTCTTCCTGAAGCATGTCCTGGCAGGAGGAGGTCAATGTCAGTCCTCCCGCCAATATGGTAGCATAAATAAATTTCTTCATCATATTCTCTTCTTTTTTAGAATGACAAATCTACACCAAAGGTAAATACACGAGTCTTAGGATAAGCACCCCAGTCTACGCCCGGCGTCATCGGGCTGCCGCTGAACGTGCTGACTTCGGGGTCGTAACCCGTATATTTAGTCAGACAGAACAGGTTTTGGGCAGAAGCATACAAACGCAATTTCTGTACATAGAACTTACGTGTCCACTCTACGGGGAAAGTATATCCCAGCGTAATGTTCTTCAAACGCAGGTATGAACCGTCTTCCACAAACCGTGAATAGACTTCGCCGTTGACATAACCTTCCGTGGATGGAACTTTATTGGAAGCATTTGTCGGTGTCCAGCGGTCGGCCACTTCGGCCAGCAGGTTGGTACGTTCCTTTTTGGTCTGCGTAGAATACAAGCGGGTAGCATTGAACACATCGTTACCTACTGAGAACTGGAACATGAAGCTCAGGTCGAAGTTGGCATAGTTGAACGTGTTGGTGAAACCACCGTAGAAGTCGGGCAATGCGTTGCCAATCACGGTACGGTCGGCATCCGTCGCCAGTCCGTCGCCGTTGATGTCTTTGTATTTCACTACGCCCGGAGCCACTTCACCGTTGTTGTAGCGCATGTTGCGGGTAACACCCGGTTTCAACTCCATTGTACCCGAAGGAGTAACGGTGAAGTCAGAGCTTTGGTAAACGCCATCGAATACATAACCGTACATCAAGCCCAGCGAAGAGCCTACTTTAGCGATGTAGTCGTAGCCGGTAAAATCCGTGGAATCGAAACCGGTACGGGCATACATTTCCGTCACGCCGGCGGCAAGGCTTTTCAATTCATTGTCCAAGAAAGAGATATTCAAGTCGGTACGCCACAAGAACTTATTCGTCTGAATATTTGTCGTATTCAACGTGATTTCCAAACCACGGTTCTGAATTTTACCCACGTTCTGCATCTGCGAGTCGAAACCGGTTACATAAGGAAGACTTTGTGCCAGCAACAGGTCTTTGGTATTCTTGATGAAGTAATCCAACGACAGGTTGACGCGGTTATCGAAGAAGCCCAAATCCAAACCGATATTGGTCGTGGTGGATCCTTCCCACTTCAGGTTGGAGTTTTTCAACTGAGCAGGAGTCAATACAGTGACCAAGTTGCTTCCCAAGCCATATTTGCTCTGCTCATACAAGTCCATGGAGAGATAGTTGCTGATGCGGTCGTTACCTACGGTACCCCATCCCAAGCGGAGTTTCAGGTTGGATAACCACTCCAAGTCTTTCAGGAACTGCTCTTCCTTGATGCGCCATGCGGCCGAGAAAGCGGGGAAGAAGCCCCATTTGTTTTTCGGCGAGAACACGGTAGAAGCATCGGCACGGACGGTAGCGGTCAACAGATAGCGTTCGTCATACGTATAATTGGCACGGGCAAAGAACGAAAGCAACGTTTTATCGCTGAACGATGTGGCTACTTTACTTGGCGTAGCACCCAGCGAAAGGTCGTTATTGCCCAAGTTATCGAACGGGAAATCCATGGCTTGACCCAACAGGTATTGCGAGCTGTTGTAGGTGATTTCATGTCCCAGCATGACGTCATACTTATGCTTCTTTATCTTCTGCTCCCAAGTCAGATAGTTGGTGTTGGCCCAACGGGTGGCTTTCGTCATCTGTGTCTGCCCGTAAGGCTTCTGACCGTTACGATAAGCTTCTTTGGAACCATCTTCGTAGAACTGGTCGTTGCGTGTATTGGTAGTAGAATAACTGCCGGAAGTCTTGAACGTCAGTCCCTTGATGATTTTCCATGTCAAGGTAGCATTGGCTTGCCACATTTCGGAATTCACGTTACGGTAAACTGATTCGGCCTGTACCAAGGGGTTGACTTGTGCCAAACTTTCACTCTCTTCCAATTCCAGCGGGTCGATAGGCTCATGTAAAAACTCTTCGACAGTCATTCCTAAGTTAGGTACCGGACGGGCGCTTAATACCTGCGAAAGGATATTGAAACGTCCTGATCCGTTAGTGGTACCGTTACCCAAACGGGTACTGTTTGAATAAGTGATGTTGGCATCCAGCGATATTTTATCAGTAATCTTCTGATTGATACGCATTTTGGCATTGTTCTTCTTGAAAGAGCTGTTCTTGAACACACCGTCCTCATCGAAGTGTGAGAACGAGAAAGAGTATGTAGTCTGGTCTCCACCACCCGTCACGGATATGCTGTGGTTTTGTGACCATGTAGGCTTCAGAATTTCATCTTGCCAGTCCACGCCTTGGAAACCGATGTAATCGTTCAACGACTGGAACTCGTATGGTTCACCGGTGGTTTCGTCGATTCCTTCCTTGAAATAGGTAGAACCGTACTTGCCGCTTTCTAACTGCAACTTCACAAATTCATAAGGCGACAATACATCCAGTTTCTTGGTAATATCGCGATAGCTGGCAGAACCGTTGTACGTGACTTTCGGCGCGCCTTTCTTACCGGATTTGGTAGTTACCAATACAACACCGTTAGCGGCACGGGCACCATAGATGGCCGATGAAGAAGCGTCTTTCAGGAAATCTACGCTCTCGATATCTGTGTCAGACAAGTAGTCGATGTTGTCCACTTGGAAACCGTCCACAATGTAAAGCGGTGAAGAGTCACCTGTCAGAGTGCCCACACCACGGATTTTTACATCGAATCCGGCACCCGGTGTACCGTCGGTAGAGGTAATCTGTACACCGGAAACCTGTCCGGCCAGAGCTTCGAGCACGGTAGAGGACTTATAGCCCTCAATGGCTTCGGAAGATACGGATGACACTGAACCCGTCAAGTCCGAACGTCGTACGCTACCATAACCTACGACTACCACGTCGTCCAGCATCTGAGCATCGGGAGCCAACTTGACGATCAACTTCTTGCCGTCGTCTTTTATCTGTACATCTTGTTGCTTATAGCCGATATAAGAGATACGCACTACATTGCCTTTCTTGACCGTAATAGAGAAGTTTCCGTCTATATCGGTCACGGTACCGTCCGTAGTACCCGGCACCAAAACGGTTGCACCAATTAGCGGCTGGTCGGTCTCGTCGTACACCACACCGGTCACAGTTTTCTGTGCCGATACCGCCATTGAGAATAACAGTATCAAGGAGAACAACGCTCCTCGGAGATTTATGTTTTTGTTTATTATTCGCATAACATCTTATAAATAGTTTGTTTGAAATAAGTTAAAAGCTTCTTGCCGGGCCAAACTCTGTATGTCTGTGCTCCCGACACAATGCGGGGGATAACAAACATCGTTTCCGGCAAGCCGACCGATGTCGACCCGGCAAGAGACTTGTTTAGAATGCGGTATCGAACCAGATGAAGAGTGGGAAGACTTGGCTTCCACTGCTAACATTACCTTCATTGCCATCGGTGACAAATGTCATCTGTCCAACCATGGCACCGTTAGCAGGCACACCATCATCACCGATAAACTTGTTAGGATTGATCTTCACACACAAGTTATTGTCAGCATCCACATACCCCAAAGGCATACTCAAATTTCTTCCGTCTACTCCATTATTATCGTAGTAAGATAGCGGCCACTTCTGACCAGTATTGGCTGTAGCCTTACCCAAAAGATCTATGTAGTAATACTCCCAAAGCTGTCTCATGAAAGAACCTGCTACACTCGGCTGTCCGTCGATATGACTGGCAGGACCATTGAAGTTATAATAATTGAATGTCCGACGATAATCTATAACGAATGTACTTAAGTCAGTACCTTGTACGGTCGGTGCCACAGACGAACCACCCGTTACCGGATTTACTTGGAATACAAATGGCGTATAAGTTATCGTTACATTCTTGACTGCCGTAGCGAAATTGAAGAATACTGGTACCGTCACACTGGTTTCAGCAGGTGTACCCTTACCAGTGGTAGCCGTTACCATCACCAAACCACACTGAGCGTCTTTCCAACCGGCATCTGCAAACGAAAGTTCACCGGTAGCGGCATCAATCGTTGTCTCTTTCATTTGGTGTTTGATCTTTACTGACCACTCTACTTCTACTCCCTCCTTGATATCTGTGTAGACAGGGCTTAACTTGGCTGATGTAAACTCTGCTTTCGAGGTATAACGGAACTGGTTGGCATTTGCCAGTTCATCCAATCCGAGGTTGTTACCGTAGCGGACGGTAGTGAAATAGTACGGGTTTTCTACCACAGTAAATGTGAAGTTTGTGGTGGCTTCGCCTTTCACGTTGGAAGCTGTTACAGGTACGGTGTAGCTTCCCATCGGAATCTTATTGCCCTTGGCAGCGGTAATGACACCGGTCAGTACGTCGATGGTCAGTTGTCCGTCGAGATTGTCGCCCAACGTATAGTTCACGTCATCACCCGTCATTTCGTCTACCGGCGATGCGGTGAATGCTGTACCTTGCATGATGTCATTCTGTGCATCGTAAGCGAAGTTGGCAATCGGTTCGATATACTCTACTACATTCAGCGTATAGGCTGCCGGGAATGTGGTAGCACCGTACATGTTGGTAGCCGTCACATCGATGGCATACTGGCTGCCTGCGGTGAGTGTATGCGTATCGGCCACGGAGAGCACGCCGGTAGCCGGGTCGATTGTAATTTGGTCGGTTTCCGGTGTCACCTTGGAGATGGAGTAAACCAGCTCTTCCAACGAACCTTTCAAGACAGGTTCAACGGAAGTAAATGTACCGCCCTCTTCTATCTTGCCTTCGGCAGGTGTATAAGTCAGCGATAGCGGTTTCGAAGTGATGTTGAACGTCACGGCATTTTCGAAGATGCAATCGCCTGCACCGGTTGTCAGTTTCAGGGAGATGGTATATTTACCCGGAGGAATCTCGCCTGCATACGAGTGGTTGACGGAGATTTCACCCGTATTGGAGATGGCGAAATACTCTTTGCCTTGCTCCTGTATCACGGCATAAGCGGTGATGGAGACGTGGTCGCCATCAGTGGTCACTTGTGCCGTAGCTTCACTTTCGGCCAGTTCGCTGAAGTCGATGGTCACCAATTCCGGTTCTACTGTCACGCCTTCGGGCACGGGGGGAAGCATGTTCACCTCGATGGCATTGGGAAATTCGTACCGCTTTCCGTTGGAGTAGCAAGCTACAGAAAGTTTGTAAAGTCCTACAGCCAGTTCAGCACTGTTGGTGACGGTGACGGCACCTGTGCTTTCGTTAATCAGAAAGCTTTCGGTCTCGACGATTTCGTCTTTCAACGTTTCTTTGTTTTGCAATGTCACTTTATAAATGGTGAAATCGCTCGGTGCACTGCCTTTGTAGGTAGGTGCTGCCAGCTCACCGCTCATAGAAGGACCGATGTCGGTCAAAGTCATGTAATACAAGGCAAAGGGCGTGGTGTCGGTGGTGTCCTCTTCCGAGCAGGATACCCACCCCCAGCTCATCATCAGCAGCGCTAAGGCCATTGATGATATGCGTTTTAAAGTCGCAAATGTTTTCATTCGATTCTTTCTCATAGAATTAGTTCAATGTATAACTCAGTTGATATTGTGTGCCGTCTACCGTCACTTCCACTGCTGCGCCGTTGGCGTCGTATGCTTTGGTGAATGCAGCGTCGACCGTTTTGGCCGAAGTGCCGTCATAAGGCAGCAGGACGGTGATAAAGCGAGCTGTTTGGTCAGCTGTCTTCTGCTGATAGACTTCATACGACTTGCGGTCAGCTGTTATGTCTATATTGATAGACGTTTTGCCAATCCAGCTACCGAAATTGATGGCGTCGGTATCGCTGAATGTACGCAGCATGATGTTATTTCCATCACTGAAAGCGGTATGAGCACCATACTGTGCAGCATCATACACTACTTCGCTATCACTGCCTTCGCACAGATGGAAGTTAACGCTCACTTTACCGGTGGCATTGCCGATACCTTCATCTACAATCACAAAGAATTCACGGTTGACGTGGAAGATGGCACGACGATGTTTCAGGTTATCATAGCTCTGATTTTCGGTGACTACCACAGCGGTATTACCGTCCTGTTCCTCCATCTTCAGGAAAGTGCCGTTGCGATTCTCGTCGGCAATGGCTGCATCGTCCAGTGTCATGGTGTTATGTTGTTTGGCGCTGCGATACCATTCGCGTGTACTACCATTGTTATAAGTGAAGCAACCGCTGTCGGGGAAGAAGTGACGGCCGTTCTGGTAGAGTGAGAAAGTGCCGTTGTCGCCCTGATTGTGCCAAGCAGCTGTAGGGTTATTGGTATGTATCAGCATGGTGGCATTGGCGTCCCAGCCGCTACGGAGCACGTAGTAGCCCGATGAGGTAAATGCCTTGGTGAGGTGGGTCGGCTTGGTACCGGAGGCACCGCTGGTAGCCATCCATTTCATTTCATCATTGTCGGGGAACATTTCGTTATATTCGCGGAAATTGCGGGTCAGTACGCTCTTGGTGTACGAAGTGGGTCGTGTATCGTTGAAAGCCTCTACGGAATAATCCGGATAAGTGAGGTTCATTACTACTTCAGTGGCTTTACGCAACGACTCTACAAAAGTAGAAGGCAGGAGTGAGGTCTTGCCGTTGGCTTCGGCCATGAGCATGGCATCATGGAAATTGGCTACGGTGCCGATGTGATAACTCAAGTCAACTTCCCACAGGAAGCCGTCGTCCAGGAACTGATTTTCTACGTCAGCAGCCAGACGTGTACTGCCATCAGTCAGCCATTCTTGAGCTGCGGTGAGTTCGGGGAACATCAAAGCAGATTTGAACACTGTCACTTCTTGTGCAACAGTAATATTATTACCTGTACCGGAACTTGCACCATAATAATGATTTGTGATATACTCTACCTGGTCATACAGAGCCACCAGATAGGTAGACAACCATTCGGGTGTGAAATTGACCGAATTGAGGAAATAAAAGAATGCATCGACTGCTCCCGACAGGCGTTCGGCCACGGGAAGCGGGTCGTAGGTGCCCAGTTCGTTGGCTTCGGCATCGGGATATTGGCGGAGGAAGTCACCGTACACCTCTATCCAAGAGTTGACGTACTTCTCATCGCCCGACACGCGGTAGGCTTTCCCCTGAGGACCCACCCAGTGCATACGGTACAGCTGACTGCGGAATTCGCTGTCGGTGACAGGCTGGTAGGCCCAATCTATCAATCCGTCGGCATTGTCAGGGAAAAGATAAGGTTCGCCCGTCTCCGGGTCATCAAAATTCTTTACGTAAAACTTGTGATCTACTGCCCAGTCGGCTTGCTGCTGTTCGCCATCGCCAATAGATACGTTAATCAAAGAGATTGTCGGATTAACTACCTCTGTGCGCAGCCGGTAGTAGTCCAACAGTGCTTTCATCGCCAAATAGTACTCGTTTTTTTCATAGTACGCTTTTACACTCTCTAAACCGGGATAGTCCAAGTTCAGAATTTCGAACGCACGTTTATTGATGGTGTCGTTCTGTTCTACTGAACCGGTAATTTCTCCTCCCTCACTTTGCGGTTCCCAAACTTTTTCGTCCAGCGAGCAACTGGACAAACAACAAGCAAGTGAAATCGCTAGCAAAAAACTTTTTTTGTTTCTCATAAAAGTTAGATTAATTAATAATTCGCAAGTTGCAAAAGTATAGCTAATGTTAATAAATCGAAACGACTTTTGTCTTTTTTAAAGCAAGAGGGGGTGGTTTAAATAGCAATTTTGTTGAATACAACGTCAATAATATGCAATGTTGGTATATAAATAAGACGAATGTCCTATAAAATAAGAAAAAGTGTAAATGATATCAGCTACAATATCGAGTTTGGCATATAAATAAATGATAAAATGCTATAAGTGGCAATTAAAAAGAAAAAGAAACAATTGTACTGTTTTCTTAACACATAGCATTACTCTGTCGCCTCTCAGCGAGGTTAAAAGTACAGGGTGATAAAGCGGTCTAAATTTTTTTGTGGCTGAGGCTTCTCTATTTAAAAGTAGTTTCTTACTTTTGTAATAAGTTAATTTTAAGCGATATGATGAAGAAAGCACTTCTTACTCTCGTAACAATGTTCTGTGTAGTGGCAGCACAAGCGCAGTTTTGTAATACACAGAAAGGTGCCATGCTGTTATACACCCATTCTGATAGAAAGGCCAATGTAGTCCGCATTGACACTACCCGCATTTCAGAAGTCACTCAGCAAGACAATAAGACAATTGTCGAACAAATCTCTTGTTGTCGGAAGATAGCAACGAAAGATTCCATCTTCGATGAGCACGGGGAAATGAAATATGTTTATTCACAAAACGGGACTACGGCACGTATCATTATCGACGAAAAGTGGGGGCGGGAAACGATGAAGATGTTGCGTACGGAATTGGTATATTATCAGAAAGGTGCCAATGTGCTGCCGGATAAAGAGGAGTTTGAAAGGGAGCTGGACGAAAATACAGAGCGCAACAAGGGTGCCATCCTCATTCCCCTGAAGAAAGATGTTCAAGAGGGAGAGCCGATTCCCGAAGGCAGATATGCCCTTCAGATGGGATTTATGAAGGTCAGTCTGGAGGTGAGCAACGGGCAGTACCACGGATTTGAGCGGGTGACTCTTCCGGTTGGAACGTTCGATTGCCTGAAAGTGTCCTATAAACTGAGAAAGAAGATATTGTATGAGCCCAAGACACAATATGTCACCCAATGGTATGCCGAAGGTCTCGGATTGGTCAAGGAAGAGATTACAGACAAAAAAGGCCGGTTGAAACAAAGCAAGGTACTTATCAGTGTCATAGAGCCTTGACGGGTGTCTCAAAAAAATACTTCACTTCCTACGTTTGTATAAATACCTTACTTTAGGTAATTCCCCCTTTATACCCGTTCAGAAGGCATTCTGACAGGGGTTTGTTCCGAAGCCTTTCGGAACACGAACGAAATTAATTTGGAACGCGCTCCGAACGTATTTGGAGCAAGAGCCAAAAGGCTTCGGAGCAAATGGCTTGCAATGCTCTACTTTTTTGTACGCATATTTTATTGTGCGCCAATGAGGCTGTCGGGCTGGAACAGGCATCCCCGCAAACAATTTCTGTTTTCTGAAAGAAAAAAAATCCTAACGACCTCAATGGCTGAGGCCGTTTCAGATTCCGTTGCGCATTCCGCCGGAGATTCCATTTATCATTACTCTATGTTTTCTTGATTGGATAGGAAAACGTGCTACGACCTGTTCTGCCACACCGCAGTCGCCCGTAGGCACGGATATCTGTTTTTGTATAATTTTACCCTTTTTGCGGACAAAAAACACATATTGTTCGTTACGAATGAAACTGTATTTGCAGCGTGTCACAAAGAAAAACACGTTGCATGTAGATTTTCGTTGTGGAAATGATGCAAAAGTACGACTTTTTCAACTTTAAATAAATAAATCTAATCATGAAACAAAAAGCTGATTTTTTTTTTTTTTTATTGGGTACGCTGTTGCTGATGGTGCTGCTGGCGTTGCCGGTTGCCGCCCAAAACAGTATGACAGTGACAGGTACAGTGACTGACAACTTAGGGCCGGTTATCGGCGTGAATGTGCAGATTGAGGGTACCACTTTGGGAGGTATTACCGACATTGACGGAAACTATACATTGAATGATGTACCGGCTAATGCTACGTTAGTATTTTCTTATATTGGTTATCAGACTCAGAAGATTGCAGTGAACGGACGAACCCGCATCGACGTGAAGATGTCGGAAGATTCCGAAATGCTGAGCGAAGTGGTGGTTGTGGGTTATGGTGTACAACGTAAGAGCGACTTGACCGGTTCTGTGGCTTCGGTTAAGACCAGCGATGCCTTGAAGAGTACCCCGACGGGCAATGTATCCGACGCCTTGCAGGGCCGTATGGCCGGTGTATCGGTGTTGAGTGGTTCGGGTGATCCCAGCCAAGATAACACTATCCGTGTGCGTGGTGTCAACTCCATTACGGCTGAAACAGGTCCGTTGGTGGTAGTCGATGGTTTCATCGGTGGTTCATTGTAGAATCTTAACCCTTCGGATATCGCTTCCATCGAAGTGCTGAAGGATGCTTCGGCTACGGCTGTGTACGGTTCTCGCGGTGCCAACGGTGTTATTCTGGTAACTACCAAGAATCCGGGACAGGACAAGATGACGGTGAACTTTAATGCCTTTGCCAACATCAAGACGGTGGCAAAATATCCCGATACGATGTCACCATATGACTATGCAGTGATGGTTAATGAGTATGGCAACGATACCGGTCATGGCGATTATTTCAACGCTTCTCAATTGGCAGACTTGCAGGCCGGACGTGCCGGTTATGACTATTCCCGTGAAATCTTCCGTACGGCTGTGACACAGAATTACGACCTCTCCGTCAGTGGTGGTAATGAAAAGACAACTTTTCTGGCTTCATTCCGTTATCAGAACGACCAGGGTATTCTGAAAGAATCCAAGAGCGAATTGTACAACTGGCGTTTGAAACTGGACACCAAGATTAAGAAATGGCTGGATGCAGGCTTGAACTTCTACGGTAGCTACCGCAAGAACTCCACGCCACGTACAAATGCTTATCGTGGTATTTTCCAGACAGCTATGTACTATGACAATACCGTAAGTCCGAAAGACGAAAACGGCAATTACAACCACGGTGACTGGAGTGGTAACACCATGTATAACCCGATGGGTCACATCTGGGAACTGGACAGCGAAACGCAGACCATCAACAACCGTCTGCAAGGTTACGTGCAGTTCAATATCATCGACGGCCTGACATTCCGTTCACAGTTTGGTGCATTGTTCGACAATCGCTTGTCCACCACGCTGGAAAACGAAGACAGCTATCAGGCTTGGCAGGGTGGTAACAGCCGCGCCTATGCCCGCAGTTATTTCAATTTGAGCTGGCTGAACACCAATACATTGAACTACGTGAAAGAGTTCAATGAAGACCACCGTATCAACGCTACGGCCGTGTTCGAGCAGTCATACGACAATAACTACAACCACGTGGGACGTGCTTATAATCCGCAATACACGTTCGTGACCAACGATTACAATAATTTGGCCATGAGTGATAACGCTTCGCTGAACGAACTGGAGAGCGAACGAATTATTACTGCCTTGATGTCTGCCATGCTGCGTATCAACTATGTATTTAAAAACCGCTATATGTTGACCGCTTCTATCCGTGCCGATGGTTCTTCCCGTCTGGCTGATAAATGGGCATACTTCCCCTCAGCCGCCCTTGCATGGGATATTAAGCAAGAAAGCTTCCTGCGCGACAATAATTTCATTGACCAGTTGAAACTTCGTTTGGGTTACGGTTCGGTAGGTAACCAGTCGGTAGAGGCATACCGTATCTACTCCATGATGGAGCCGACCGTTGTGGTGGATGCTGACGGTAACCGTACCACGACGTATTCCGTATCTCGCCCCAGCGCTCCGTATCTGAAGTGGGAACGCAATGACCAGTTCAACGTAGGTGTAGACTTCGGCATTCTGAACGGCCGTGTACGCTTGACGGCTGATTGGTATAGCAAGCTTTCTAAAGACATCTTGCTGGAGTTAGCTCAGCCTACACACATGGGTTACAGTGCATTGCTGCAAAACTCTGGCGAGATTAAGAATACCGGTGTGGAATTCACCATCAGCGGTGACCCGTTCGTAAGCAAGGAAGAGGGTGGTTTCAGCTGGCATACCGACTTGACCTTGACGCACAACAAGGGTACGTATAATAAGATTCCTACTTACAACCACCGTCAGCAACAGGCCGGTAACTATCAGAACGTATTGTTCCAGATGGTGGAAGGCGAGAAGTTAGGTTCTTTCTGGGGCTATACTTTCGAAGGTTTGTGGCAGCAGGCTGATGTGGACGCACTGTTTGTGGACGCTGAGGGAAACACCGACGGACGTACCAACGGAGATGTATATGGCGTAGTAGCCGGTAACTCTAAATATACGGATGTCAATAAGGATGGTGTTATCAATGAAAGCGACAAAGGCATCATCGGTTGTGGACAACCCACTTTTAACTGGGGCTGGAACAACACCTTCACTTACAAGAACTTCGACCTGTCATTCTTCCTCGTAGGTTTCCATGGCTTTGACATCTACAACGCTACGAAGCAAATCGGTTTCAACGGCATTCAGAGCCAGCAGGTGGCTGTCATCACTCCGATGAAGGACTGGCTGAACCACTGGACACCGGAGAATACCAACACCAATGTACCCCGCTGGGACGGACAAGGTACTGAAAGCAAGGATATGTTCAGCACCCGTTTCGTAGAAAACGGAAGCTTTGTCAAGATGAAGAGCATCACGCTGGGTTACACCTTGCCGGACCGTGTCTGCAAGAATCTTAATATCAACAGTCTGCGTGTGTATGCATCTGTTCAGAATCCGTTCCACATCACCAGTTATTCCGGCCTCGACCCCGAAGCAACATTGGGCGACCCGCTGATTCAAGGTGTGGACTGGGGTAACTATCCCAACAGTCGCAACTACCTGATTGGTCTGAATTTCTCATTCTAATTTGTTTAACCTGTAACATATACAAACGATATGAAAAAACTAACATACCTTGCAACCCTCGCCGGAGGTTTGCTGCTTGCAACTTCCTGCGTAGATTTGGACCAAGAGCCTCAGTCGTTCATCACTGAGGAAGACTATATCGCCAACATGGATCAAAGCGCCCTTGAAAGTGCCGTTACAGCCCTGTATCGTGACTTGTGGGGAAGTAACTATGGCTTCAACTGCCGCGTGCAGCGCATCCAGGTTTGTGCCGATGAAATTGTACACCGCGCAGCCAAAGCCGGCAACGAATTAGCTAACTATGACAGGCTGTCCCCCAGTATTTCGGCCAATACAGCTGATTTCGACCAATCGTGGGCATTTTTCTACACGACAATTGCTAACGCTAACAAACTGATAAACAATGCCAAGGTGCCCGAAGGGGCTACTGCGGAAGAAACCACTAAGTTTAATGCTACTTTGGGTGAAGCTTATTTCCTGCGCGGTTTGTGCTACTTCTATTTGGTACGCATGTATGGCGATGTACCCCTCGTTATGAGTCAGGATGATGCCGCTACCAATATGCCGCGTATTTCGGTGCAGGAAATCTATGACACAGCCATTGTGCCCAGTATGACTACTGCTGTGGAATTGTTGCCCGACGAACCGCGTGCAGGTAACAGTTCTACGCCAACCAAATGGGCTGCTGAGACGTGCTTGGCTGATATCTATATCACTATGGCAGGATGGCCGCTCAATCGCGGACAAGAGTATTACACGCTGGCTGCCAATGCTGCCAAAGATGTGTTGGACAACAACCATTATCATCAGTTGGAAGACAATTACAGCGACTTGTGGATGGAAAGCAACAAGAACAGCAGTGAATTCATGTTCTGCCTTCACCACTCTTCTTCCAGCAACTCGATGGCCAGCAACTATGGTAAGTCCTATTATCCGGCTGACTATGACGGACAAGGCAGTGATACCGGTTGGGCTGACTACTATGCTCGTGCCGAGAAGTTCAACGAATATCCCAATGACGAGCGTAAGGAGTGGAACTTTATGACCGAATGGCCTTCTACCAGCACAAATCCTGCCGGTCAAACCATACAGTGGCAAGATAGTCCGGATGGTCTGCCTGCCATCAGCAAATACTACAATTACGACCACGGCCGTCCCGGACAGCGTGCGCAAGCTGACGGTGTCACCAGCATCTACCGTCTGCCGGATGCTATGTTGCTCTATGCAGAGGCTTCCACTCGTGCCACCGGAAGTGTAGACAATCAGGCGTTGGAAGCTGTGCAGGACATTCAGAGACGTGCCAAATACGAGGGGCGCGGCATTGCCCTGACCACTACCACCGACCCGCAGGCTTTCTTGGAGGCCGTCTCCGATGAGCGCAGCTATGAGTTCTTTGCCGAGATGCGCCGTTGGTTCGAACTGGTTCGTACCGAGCAAGTCAGTGTAAAGCATTCCGAGTATTGGAGTAACTCATTATTCAACGCCAACGGGCACTATTACTTCCCGATACCTTCTCAGCAAATCTTGCTGACAGGCTGGACAAATAATGCGGGATACTAATGATGCATTGTTAGCTTGAATAATAACTCTCAATTTCATTATAAATTCAATTAGTTTGTGGGGGAGAGGGGCCGTGAGGTTCTTCTCCTTTTTTATCTCCGATAATCCGTTGGCGAAACGCCGAGAGTCTTACGGACGGCGTGGTTAAACAAAAAAGCCGGGATGCGTCGCGCACTCCGGCTTTAGAAAATCTATTAAACGGTTTTGATAAATTGTTTCTGTAGTCTTTAAGAGAGAATCAGTTGAGATTATTTCGATGCTTCCATCGTGACTGTCATCTCAGGAACCAGTACGTAAGTACCTTTCCGATTGTTCCATTTGTAGTAAGTAGTAGTCACCATATTGCCTTCATAGGCATAACGGATGCACATATCTTTTGTCCATTCACCACGTGTGGCGTTCCATTTCAGTGCTTCGCTTTCCACTTTGCGCTGCTGGTCGTCATACTTGTAATTGTACTGCATGTAATTGGATAGGGTACCACCGTCCATCTTGTAGACTGTTTCGCCTACCATCACTCCATTGACCTCTTCCGAATTGTAAATAAGGTTGTTCTCACTGTTAGCAAACAGGTTTGTTCCACCCATCAGAAGAAGTGAAGAAAGAATACACGATTTGAAAAATACTTTTGCTTTCATAACCCTATGTTTTTAAGTTGTTGTTTTTACGTTTTTCTATTGTTTGCTCTTAATTGCTGTGCAAATGTACGTATTAAACTGACATAAATGCAAATATTTGATTAAATAAAATCAAAATGTCAATTAACACTCCCGTGTAACCGCTTTCATTTTGGTAAGAAAGTTGACAAAAAAATATCCGACCGTCCGGCGGCCGGATATTCTGACGAGCAAGCTGTATTTTAAAGCTCTTTCTTGGATTGCTTTCTGATTGTAAGTTAAATAATGTTATTCACAGGTCAATGAGCCTCCAACCAGTTCTTTCCCCACCCACAATCGGCCTTTAGAGGCACCTGCATGGGGTATGCGTTCTCCATCTCTTCGATTACAATTTTTTGTACGAGTTCTTTTTCAGCCTCCGGAACGCTGAAATTAAGCTCGTCGTGCACCTGTAAAATCATCTTTGCTTTCAGATTGTTACTGATGAAGCGTTGTTGGATGCGCGCCATGGCCACTTTGATGATGTCTGCCGCGCTGCCCTGTATGGGAGCATTGATGGCATTTCGCTCGGCATAGCCGCGTACCACGGCGTTGTGCGAGTTGATGTCCGGCAGGAAGCGCTTGCGGTGGAAGATGGTCTCCACATAGCCCTGCTTGCGTGCCACCTCGATGCTGCGCTCCATGTATGCCTTTACTTGCGGATAGGTGGCGAAATAACCGTCTATCAGCTCCTTGGCTTCCTGACGGGAGACATCCATACGTTCCGCCAGCCCAAAGACCGAAATGCCGTATATGATGCCGAAATTGGCTGTCTTGGCCTTGCGGCGCATGTCGGAGGTTACGTCGGCAATGTCCACCTTATATATCTTGGCGGCGGTGGCGGCGTGGATGTCGTGACCGCCGGTGAAAGCCTCTATCATGTTGGGGTCACCGCTGAGGTGCGCCATGATGCGCAGTTCTATCTGCGAGTAGTCGGCCGAGAAAAACAGACACCCTTTGTCGGGGATGAACGCTTTGCGAATCTCCTTGCCATCCTCGTCGCGGATGGGAATGTTCTGCAAGTTGGGATTGCTGGAGCTGAGTCGTCCGGTGGCGGTGACGGCCTGATTGAATGAAGTGTGTATGTGTCCTGTCCGCGGGTTGATGAGTTGGGGCAGGGCGTCGATGTAGGTGCTCAGCAACTTCTTCAGTCCCCGGTAGTCCAGAATCTTGCCGATGACGGGATGCTTGTGGCGATAGCCTTGCAACACCTCTTCGGAGGTGACGTATTGTCCTGTCTTGGTCTTTTTGGCTTTCTCTACGATTTTCAGCCGGTCGAACAGCACTTCGCCCACCTGTTTGGCCGAACTGATGTTGAACGTTTCGCCCGCCAGTGTGTAAATCTCCTGCTCGATGGCCTGGAGTCGGGCGGTGAAGTGTTCGGACGACTGGCGCAGTGCCTCTGTGTCGATACGCACGCCGTTGCTTTCCAAGCTGACTAACACGGGCACCAGCGGCATCTCTATCTCCCGGAACAGATGTTCGGCACCTTGGGTCTTCAGTTCCTGTTCCAGCACGTTCTTCAGTTTCAGGGTGACGTCGGCATCCTCGCAGGCATACCGGTAGATGTCTGCGGGCGGAAGGTCGCGCATACTTTTCTGATTCTTGCCGCGGGCACCTATCAGTTCGTCGATGTGGATGGTGCGGTAGTGCAGGTAGATTTCCGCCAGATAGTCCATGTTGTGACGCAATTCGGGTTGAAGCACATAATGAGCCAGCATGGTGTCGAACAACGGGCCGCGCACATGCACTCCGTAATTCTGCAAGACGATGATGTCATACTTGATGTTTTGTCCTACCTTCAGCGTCTGCTCGTTTTCGTACAGCGGGCGGAACTGTTGCACGATGCGCGTCGCCTCTTCGCGGTCGGAGGGGACGGGCACGTAGTAAGCCCGGTTTTCGGCATTGCTGAAGCTCATTCCTACCAATTCTGCCTCCATCGGCTCGGTGCTGGTGGTCTCCGTGTCTATTGAGAGAATTTTCGCTGTCAGTAATTTTTGAATAAT
>CALUJK010000009.1 GCA_944320945.1 uncultured Bacteroides sp.
CAGTCATCATTATTGAAAAGGAACCGACTCATAGCGGTTCACTTACTAATCTGATAGGTACTAATCCTACTATAGAACTAGAGCAAAAGTATAGTTTAGAACGTCAGGTTACCAAAGATACTCCTAAGGCATTTATAATGCTATCAGCAGATGATCGGGTGGTATTGCCTGTCAATGGAATCTGTTACTATCAGATGTTATTGGAACATGGCGTTCTGTCTACTCTGCACGTCTATCCGACAGGTGGACACGGATGGGGATTCCGCGATAATTTTGTTTATAAACGCCAATGGACTGGTGAGTTAGAGAAATGGCTGCGTGAGGAGGTTTTCTGAAACGTGTCCCTCTATGAATGAACGACTCCTCGCCGATTTCCATACGGTTATCGGCGGGGAGTCGTTCGTTTAAGGGGTGTCTGCTTCCCCAAAAAGGCAATTGCTCAGAACTAGAAAGGCAAGGGACCGTTATTTTCACCTCCAAAGGGATTCCCTGAGGGGATATAATCATTGGCAGCAGGAGGTGGCGGAACGGACGGTGCACCAATCGGGGTATTCATACTGGAACCAACCAAAACTCCATTGTCTGACGCGGGAGGAGGAACTAACATGTTGTCGTCATCCGGATTCTGGAAACGGGTGTACTGACCGATAAAGCGCAGAGTGACATCACCCACCGCACCGTTACGATGCTTGGCAATGATAATCTCGGCCATGCCGCGCATATCCTTTCCATCCACTTCATAGATTTTGTAGTATTCAGGACGATGGATGAAGCATACCATATCGGCATCCTGCTCAATGGCTCCCGATTCGCGCAAGTCGCTTAACTGGGGGCGCTTGCCTTCATTGCCTTCACGGTTCTCCACACCACGGTTCAACTGCGACAAAGCAATGATGGGGATATTCAACTCCTTGGCAAGCCCCTTGAGAGAACGGGAAATGGTACTTACCTCTTCCTGACGGCTTCCAAAGGCCATACCGCTGGCGTTCATCAATTGAAGGTAGTCGATAATAATGACTTTCACGCCATGCTCGCGCACCAGACGGCGCGCCTTGGTTCTCAATTCAAAAACGGAAAGTGAGGGCGTATCGTCCACATAAAGAGGAGCATCCAGCAAATCTCTTAGCTTATGGTCCAGTTGCTGCCATTCATAATCTGCTAACTGACCGCTCTTTATCTTTTCGCTTGGTATCTCGCAGACGTTTGATATCAGACGGTTTACCAACTGCACATTGCTCATTTCAAGTGAGAACAAAGCGACGGGATTATGGAAGTTTACCGCAATGTTCTTTGCCATTGAAAGGACGAAGGCTGTCTTACCCATAGCCGGACGGGCAGCTATAATAATAAGGTCAGAGTTCTGCCAACCGGAGGTCATTTTGTCGAGCTTGGTGAAACCACTCTCCAAACCGCTGAGTCCGTCGGTTCGGGCGGCAGCCTTTTGCATCTGGTCTATGGCTTGGGCAATGACCGGATTGATTTGCGTATAGTCCTTCTTCAGGTTCTGCTGGGAAATCTCAAACAACTTGCCTTCAGCTTCCTGCATCAGGTCGTCAACGTCGAGTGTTTCATCGAAAGCCTTGGTCTGGATGTTGCTGGTGAAAGTTATCAGTTCGCGTGCCAACGCCTTTTGTGCGATGATACGGGCATGGTACTCAATGTGTGCAGAAGAAGCGACCTTACTGCTGAGTTGGGTGATGTAGAAAGGTCCGCCAATCTCTTCTAACTCGCCCCGTTTGGCCAATTGCTCTTTGACGGTGAGGATATCAACCGGCTTTTGATTGATGGCCAAATCGGTGATAGCGGCATAAATCAACTGATGACGGTGCTCGTAAAAGGACTCCGGCCGAAGTATCTCACTGACTAAAGAATAAGCGTCTTTCTCTATCATGAGGGCTCCAAGTACGGCTTGTTCCAACTCAGGAGCTTGCGGTTGGATTCGCCCGTAGTCGTTCACGGATTGGGGTGTTTTGGTTCTGCTTCTTGTAGCACGGGAAGTATTTTTTTGTTCAGCCATAAATATATCAGATTAAATGAATAAGCAAGTAAACATCGTTCCTTAACGGGAAAACGAAAGCAAAGATAACGCATTTATCTAAAATAACGTTGAGGCTGATATTACATTTATCGTCATGCGGCTATTACCCAAAAGGTTATCTTATTTACGATTTTTTTTTCGCTTTTGTCTTTCGGTTTTGCATGAAAATAGTAAAATGTACATACAAAAACGTGCCGCATTACAAGCCGTTTGCTCCGAAGCCTTTCGGTCCGTGTTCGGAAGCCTTTCGGGGTGCGCTCCAAATATATTTCGAACATGCTCCGAAGCCTTTCGGAGCAAAGTCCCGCCACAGCATCTTCTGAGCGGATATGAGGGATTCTTTCCGAAAATAATATATCTATACAAAACGGTAGGAAAGCAGGTTCAAACAAAATAATGATTGACCGGTTCTCTGCAAATGCCCGTTTATTTATTAACTTTGCATCCACAGTTCACAATGTATATAACCGGATAAAACAAAAACGATTAATCAAGATGCTTGTATTCCCCAACGCCAAAATAAATTTAGGATTGAACATCATAGAAAAGCGGCTGGATGGTTATCACAATTTAGAGACCATTTTCTATCCTGTCCCTCTGGAAGATGCGTTAGAAATTCATCTCTTAACAGACGCTACAGCAGAGAAATGCCGTTTACATCAAACAGGGAAGACGATAGAAGGAAGTCCGGAACAGAATCTTATCGTAAAAGCGTACCGACTATTGGACGATATATTCGATTTGCCTTCGGTGGAAGTTTATCTTCATAAGTGTATTCCGTCTGGAGCTGGCTTGGGAGGAGGGTCATCGGATGCGGCTTTTATGCTGAAACTCTTAAATAAGAAGTTTGAACTTCATCTGACGGAGGAAACTTTGGAAGAGTATGCGGCCATGCTGGGTGCCGATTGCGCTTTCTTTATTCGAAATTGTCCGACTTATGCAGAAGGAATAGGGAATCTATTTTCCCCATTGCCTTCAGCACTTTCATCGCTTTTAAAAGGTTGGAATTTATGGTTGGTAAAGCCTGATATATTTGTATCTACCAAACAGGCTTTTGCCCAAATACATCCGCACAAACCTACGCATCACATTCGGGAAATTGTGCAGCAACCTATAAAAACATGGAAAGAATCATTAGTCAATGACTTTGAAGAAAGTGTCTTTGCACAGTTCCCCCCTATAAAAGAAATAAAAGAAGAAATGTATCGGCAAGGGGCAGTTTATGCTTCTATGAGTGGGTCAGGTTCGTCTGTTTATGGCTTATTCAAAGACGGCTTTACGCAACCTTCAAGTGATTTCTTCGGTGTAGATGTTCAATCTTTCTATCTGCAACTATAAAGAGGAAGAACTGTACCACGACTCGATGTAACGCATAGATTATACTGATTTGACGGATAACTATCAATTATCTTTTTTTATTAACCTAGTGCTAAGTGAATATTGCAGATTAATTTGAAGAAAATACATAAAACCTTTTGTGTTTTCAAATTAATTCATACCTTTGCACCCGCAAATAAATAATGCCGATATAGCTCAGTTGGTAGAGCAACGCATTCGTAACGCGTAGGTCGCCGGTTCAAGTCCGGCTATCGGCTCAGTAGAAGAAATATCCTAAAGTATTGTAATTTAAACGATTACAGAAATTTCCTAAACGAAACTTTTCCAATATATAGATTAAAAAATGGATTTTTGCCCAAATTTGGGTATTTAGATTTGTCTCGAAAATTTTAATCTATCATGGTAACTTTGAATTTATTTTTCGCACGGCATCATTTGGTGCTAAATGAGGATTGACCTGCATCTTTGCCAATCTGAACGAAGATATATTCAAGTGTCGGAGAAGATATACTGCGTTGGCAAAGTAAGTAGTACTACGATAGCATCTGAAGTATATCTAGCTAAATGTACAAATTCATCGTGTGCAAAGTATAATGTCTTTTCCTGATTAAGGTAGACGTTTTTTCTGTTTATAAACTAAGTCAGTAGACACTTCATGAATTTGTATACTGCTTTAGTAGACAGGCAGTCAAAGTTGTGCTGTTTTGGTAGACAACGATGGATACCGGATATGCAGATTCCGGGCTTGTTGTTCAGCTTTGCAATGATATACCATTTCCTGCATATCCATCTTTTGGGGCTGCATAATTATTCTTCTTCCTCGTGCAGCGGGACTTACGGGGGGCAGCATCAGGCTGTGCCTGCGTAACAGCTTGTAAAAACTGTCACGTCCGGGCATAAATGACGGACCGAACAACGCGCAAAGCATGAGCCAAAGTTTGTAGCATCCTGTCCCAGGAGATTCCCGGCGGATGGTGCGTACGTTCTCTATTATCAGCTTTTCATGGCTTAGTTCGGCTGACAGATCGGCTTTCAACTGGTAGAAAGCCTGGCGGCAATGGCTAAACAGACGGCACGCATGTGTGACTTTCATGTCACGGTCACGAACCAGTTCCGTTACTATTTGGCCTCAGATTTTTTTCGAATGGGGATGCTGAACGTTTCCTCCGCACGCGTGATCAGAAGATCACGCGCCTCGGTCTCCATACGGGAGAACGCCAACGCCTTCTCTAATTCCTTGATGCGCTTCTTTAAAGCCGCATTCTCTTCACGGAAACTTTCCTTGTTGCGGTTGGACATGTCATTTTCATCTGTCGGTTCATTCGACAAAGATAATGGTTTTATCAACCGTACCTTTTCAGCCACGAAGGCAATAAAGACAGGCTGCTTAAGTGATACTTGCGCGCACAAGCATATTGACTCATGCCGCTACTGTAATAGTCACGAATAACTGACAGCTTGAATTCCTCACTTATTTTTTGAGGACGCTTCTTCTTTTCCATAATTAGAACACATTTATTATTACACTTAAATGTGTCTACCTATGTCAGCATAAGGCATAATAATCCTTAAGGGATAGTCCCTACTTATCTCAGTTCTCAAGCATCTTAAAACTTTTCTTCTGCTTTCTTCTTCTTTTCAATGTTAAAATATTAGCGGATGGCGTTGAGCAATTTACTATCCGGACACTCGAAGTTACTGATGGGAAGTATGGCTTTTTGAAGTTCATTAAGTTCGTGTATCGGTTGTTCAATGGAGTAAGGGAAAGATTTTTTTGAAAACTGTTGGAAATAAAGGAGGCAAGCATCTTTCCACCAAATAGCATCTCGCATTTGAATTTTTAATTTGGATTGAATTTCTACAAAACGTGTAGAGTCAATATAATTTTGAGCAGAATTCCATATCTTTTGAAATTCTCTGACTTGCTGAACGCCGTGATCGTAGTGTTTGCAAAGTTCTTCCCAAAGTGTAAACCCACTGGAAAGCGTATGTGTCCAGGGTACATGGTGAAACCACAATAAATATTCCTCCGGACATGTATAAATATTATTGTATAATTGGCGCAGTGAATCAGGATATTGCATAACAGCATTACTACCAGTACTACTGCGATTGAAACCAATACCTTGTTCGTCAGCTTTGTGATAATAAGATGGCATCCAGTCTGGGCGTGTTCCAGCTATATTGCACCATGGTTGAGGGCCATAGTGATGTCCCCATGCAAAAAGATGATGTAAACCAAGAGGCATCATGTAATTTACGATTGCTTCTCTACTTTCGAGCATCAGTTGTTTGAGTGAAGTGTGAACTTCATCTTTTGTATTCTCTACGTTGATATATAAAGTTTGTTTCAGCCATTCATCGGCAATTTTTTCAGAGGATAAATGCGGATTCCACGCCAAACGTCCAAAAGCATACCAGTTGGCTTGTGCAAAGTGATGCCCGCACCAGTTTGTATCTGTACCAATGTTACTTACACCCGCTACAGCTTTGAGGGTGGTGGGAGAAACGAAGTTATAGAATTCTTTCCACATGGGAGCTAAAAAAGCAATGTGGTTGGAGAAACCAAGATATTCTTGCGTGATTTGAAACTCCACCATTTGCTGCGTTTGTGGCATAGCACCGAAAAGAGGACTATATGGCTCGCGGGGTTGAAAATCGACGGGGCCGTTTTTAATTTGTACGATGACATTTGAGTGAAATTGCCCGTTAAGCGGTTGGAATTCCAAATATGCCTGTTTAGCTCTATCTGCATCTGTTGGACTATATACAAAAGCACGCCACATGACAATACCCTTGTACGGTTTTAATGCATCGGCTAACATATTAGCTCCTTGAGCATGTGTTCGTCCGTAATCACATGGACCCGGTTGTCCTTCGGAGTTTGCTTTGACTAAGAAACCCCCGAAATCTGGAATCAGATGATAAATTTGTTTGATTTTCTGTTTCCACCAGTGGATAACATCTTTATCTAAAGGGTCTGCCGTCGGAAGTCCTCCCAATACGATAGGAGTAGCGAAATTTATGGATAGAAAGACGCGGATGCCGTATGGTCTGAATATATCAGCCAAAGTTTTGATTTTCTGTAGATATTCTTCAGAGAGGATTTGAGGGGATGCGTTGACATTGTTTAATACTGTACCGTTGATTCCGATAGAGGCATTTGCTCGTGCATATTCTGTGTAACGAGGTGATAGTTTGTCTGGTAGCTCATCCCATTTCCATAGCGATTGACCTGCATATCCTCGTTCGACAGTACCGTCCAGATTGTCCCAATGATTTAAGATGCGCAATTTGAAAGCGGGTACTTCATAGATTGGTTGCGCAGATTCAGAGGATGGTAAAGTGTGAGTAGCTTGTAAACGCAGTAAATGATAAGAACCATATAGCAGTCCAATTTCACTACGTGAAGTGATGATTATTTTATCTTTACCGGAGCGGATGCAGAATCCTTCTGCTGACTTTGTTTTTTCTTGTTTTTTGTCGATATGTAGTTCGACTGGTACTCCTTTCCAGTCTTTTCTTAATTCCTCGGCAGCGATGTTTAAAGTCGGTGATTGTCTCGGAATGCTGATGTGTACAATACTGTCACCTGCTGTTTGCCGTAGCCACAGGCGGCTGCCATCCTCGGCAGCCACCCGGGTTACAAACATTGCTATCATGGAGAGAAAAAGTAAATAATTTCTTCGTTTCATAAACAGTTGTGTTAAATATGGGTATAGTTATTCTTCACTTCCATTAATTGTGATGATGCGTCCTTGTTCATCATATTCCAGTTCACATACTTTTAAACTACGGAGCCAGGTTTTACCGTCTGAAGGTACACAATCGTGATGGAAAAGATACCACTTTCCTTTATATTCTACAATGGAGTGGTGAGTAGTCCAACCTACGACCGGGGTCAGTATAACGCCTTGGTAAGTAAAAGGTCCGTAGGGATTGTCGCCTGTTGCGTAACATAACAAGTGCGTATCACCCGTAGAATAGGAAAAATAATACTTACCTTGGTATTTGTGCATCCAACTGGCCTCAAAAAAACGGTGCGGATTATCTGCTGTCAGTGGTTTCCCGTTCTCATCCATAATGACGACAGCGCGAGGAGTTTCATCGAACTGAAGCATATCATCACGCAGCTTCACAACCCTGCCGGGCAAAGCCGGCTCGTTTCCTGTCGGTAAGTAGGCGTTTTCTAATGCAATATTGTCTCGGTATCGTTGTAATTGTCCTCCCCAAATGCCTCCGAAGTAGATGTAGTGACTACCATCATCATCTTTGAATACAGCTGGGTCAATACTGTAACTGCCATACATTGGATTTGGCAGAGGAATAAAGGGACCTTCAGGCCGGTCTGCTATGGCTACACCTAAACGAAAAATGTCATTACGGTCTTTCAAAGGAAAATACATGTAGTATTTTCCTTTTTTTTCGGCTACGTCACAATCCCATAATTGGCGACCTGCCCAAGGTATGTCTTCCGTAGAAAGTACGACTCCATGGTCAGTGACCGGGCCTTGCATGATGTCGTCGGTAGAGAATACGTGATAATCTTTCATGTTAAAATGGTCTCCATTGTCATTTTCCGGTATGCCACTTTCCCAGTCATGGCTGGGGTAAATATATACTTTTCCATTAAATATGTGTACAGATGGATCGGCCATATAGTCGCCAGGTACCAAATATCTCATTTCTTTTTTCATGATGTTAAGTGTATTAAAATGTGAATAATTTATTTTTGGGAATTGGTTACATAATCTGCTGTAGCATAAATGCCTACCATCGTTCCTGTAAATCCACCGGCAGTTTGTGTACTTAGTAAGTCGGCCGATACAGGTTGTCCTATTGTCGTCCATTCTTTATTGGGGTGGATAGTATAAGCAAAAGTATAGAATACTCCATCTCTTTCTTTTTTCCCTTGTACTTGCAGGTAGAGAGTTTGAGAAATTTCTTTTTCAGGTAAATGTAACATAGCTTCTGCATGGCATTTTCCTTGGCTGTAAGCCTCTAACTTCAAACAAATTTCTCTGTTGACTATTGTTTTACCGAAACGAACATTACATGCATCGTTTTGAAAAAGTACGAGTCCGGCAAAATCATTCTCTGTTTCAGGGCAGAACGATAGAACTGTTTGGGCTCGGAATGTCTCATTGGTAATCCATCGTCCGATGGCTGACGGCTGCTTCCATTCGTCGATGCGGATACTGCGTGCAGCAAGCGACAACTCTCCTTGTTTATTAATCTGAAAATTGTTCGTTTGCGGAGTACGGACAAAGAATGCCTCTTTTCCTAATCCGTCAGCTGTCCATAGTGGAGTGGCAGGGACATGACGATCCGTGTATGTGATACTTTCTCCTTGTGGCAGGATAATGGGTTGGTTGTCTTTCCATTGCACAGGCAGTAGAAAAGTTTCTCGTCCCATTACATCGTGTCCATCTTTATAGGGGCGTACGGCTAAGAATACAGCTTTCCAATCACCTTCAGGTGTTTGTACTAAGTCTGCATGACCGGCACAGGTTACGGGAGCAGGACGGTCAGCAGGTAAATCACGCTGCGTTAGTATGGGATTTATTTTGCAAGGTGTAAAAGGACCGAATGGCGTGGTTGCCGAAAAGATGACTTCACAATGGTTTATGCTTGTTCCTCCTTCAGCGGCCATTAGGTAATATGTGTTACCGATATGATAAAGATGTGGCCCTTCAATCCATACAGGTTTTTTAGAAATATTTATTCCACCATTAATAAGCATTTGCTGATGTCCTACAGTACATCCGGTTTGCCAGTCAAATTCACGAATCCAAATAGCGCGATGACCGTCATATAACGGCTTACCTTGAGGTGCGTCATTGTTTAGAATATAGGCTTTTCCATCTTTATCAAATAAGAAAGAAGGATCTATGCCGCCCACTTCGGGCAAAAAGACAGGGTCACTCCAATGACCGGATTTAGGGTCGGGTGTAGTTACAAAGAAATTGCCTCTTCCGTCTACATCTGTAGTAATCAGATAGAAAAGCCGATTATGTGGATTGTATTTGATGTCGGGAGCGTAAATGCCGCCATCGATACGTAAACCATCTGCGAGAGGAAGTTGTGAAGGGCGATTTAATACATATCCTAGTTGTGTCCAATGGCGTAAATCTGTGCTATGCCAAATCGGTATGCCGGGGAAAAAGGCAAACGATGAGTTTACTAAATAATAATCGCTATCTACACGGCAGATACTTGGATCGGGATAACAGCCGGGCAGAATCGGATTGATGTCTGTTGTATCGGAAAAGCTGCCTTCTGCCGAATAAGTAAAATTATGGAATATAGCTTTTTTAGGTGAGAGCAATTCACGTACGAAAGGTTTCGGCTGATAATTTCGGTCGAATAATAAAGGGTATTCTTTTCGTCCTTTCATGGGGAAATCATTCTTCCATGAATCTCCATCACTGACACCCCAGACTGTGACGCGGTCAATGATGTCAGAATGTTTGAGAAAAAGATGAAAGAAGTCTAGCATGCGACGATTCCATATGCGATTTACAGAGTCTGGTAATGCATCGGGGTAGGGGTTCATTTGCCGGTTGTATGCTACTTTGTCTGAAATGTTTGCTGCTTGGTGTACAGTTGGCAAGGCACTCATTTCCCATTCGGTAATCATCACACGACATCCGGTGGAAGCAAAAGCCAGAATGCTTTGTTCAAAGTCTCGTATATTGGGATAATCCATACCCATGTGTCCTTGCATGCCAATGGCATCAATGCGTAAACCATGTTCTTTTAATTTTTTGACCATGCGTATAACTCCTTCTCGCCGACCGGGAATATTCATGCCATAATCATTATAGTAGAGCTCGGCATCTGGGTCGGCTTCATGTGCATATTGGAAAGCTAAGGAAATATACTCTTCACCTAAAATTTCATAGAAAGGCGTTTGGCGATAAGAACCGTCTTCTATGATTGCTTCGTTTACAACATCCCACCCTTTGACGCGGCCTCGATAACGTCCGACGATGGTACTTATATGCTCTTTCATTCGTTGTTTTAATACTTCGGGGGATACTTTCTTTCCTTCTGCATCTACACAGAACCATGGGGCCAATTGTGAGTGCCATATCAGGCAATGACCAATGATGGCCATACCGTTTCGTTCGCCGAAACTAACTAAAGTATCAGCAGGGCCGAAGTTATAGCGTCCTTCTTCAGGATGGATAATTTCGCTTTTCATACAGTTTTCAGCTACGATAGAATTAAAATGTTGTTTGATAATTCTGACGGCAGCAGTGTCCTGTTCGGCAGCTTGTCGCTTATTTAAAGCCACGCCTACAAGAAATTTGTCCCCGAAGGATTCCTTTAAAGAGAAGTGTTGGGTGTTCGTATTTGTATTACCAGTGCCACATGATGTAGTGATAGTAATAACCAAAATGAAAAGAATAACTGTTTTCAGTTTCATGGTATATTTTGTTTAAAGGTTAATTTACCGGTGTCGTTGTTCTATTTCTTTATTGATACGGTCTATTACGTCATCATTCAGTTCATAATGTGAGATGATGAACATAGCTAATAATAGCAATAATGCAGGCAATACGGCTACCAACCATAAGATGCCCTGTTCGGCTAAAGGTGATTGGATTGTCTCATTGGTTTGGTCGAAACCTACAAAAGCCAATACCAGTCCCGGTACTACGCCTCCTAATGCCATACCTGCTTTATAGAAGATTCCTGTCAGTGCATTTACAATGCCGGATATACGTTTGCCATGTGTATATTCACCATAGGAAATTACTTCGGGTACTAAAGCCCACATATAGCCTGTTGCTACAATAACTCCGGTTGATTTGATGAATTGTGCAACAAATACGAGCCATATTTGTGTTTTCAACGCTGGTATCATGGAAATGGCATATAGTAGTGCCATACCTACAATGGCTATGGATAAGAATACATAAAACATTTGTTTTTTACCAATCCATCGTTTAATGGCGGGTACCATTGGCATGAAGATGAATGCAGGAATTGAACCTAATGCCATGAAGTAGGGTAACATGTCCGGAGCATGTACATTATATATCATATAATATGAACCGGCAGAATTGCCTATGGCCATCATGGCAAATGCGGTGATAAAAAAGAAAGCCAAAATGCGTAGTGGACGGTTACGTTTGAACTCAATCCACAAGTCAGATACTTTTACGTTTGAGGTTTCTCTTTGATCCATAACGACTCGTTCTTTGGTCTGCGAGAAACAGAAGATGAGCAGTGTCATTCCCACTATGGCATAGATGGCCATGGTAATAAACCATGCATCAGCTGATTCTTTAGTGTTGATTTTCCCATCAGGTGAGAATAGCTTCACTAAGATGGGGACGCCGTAAGCAACTGCCAATCCGCCAAAGTTTGCGAGGAACATACGCACAGAAGTTAGTACTGTGATTTCGTTTGTGTCGCGCGTTAACGATGCATTGAGTGCTCCATAGGGTACATTGATGAGCGTATAGCACATTGACATGCCCACATACGTGACATAAGCATAGAACAGTGAACCAGAAAAACCGTTCCAAAAGCATAAAATGGCAAATCCTGTCAAAGGTATGCCTCCTAATATCAGATAGGTACGATATTTGCCCCAGCGAGGGTTCTTTTTGTCGACAAATGCGCCGACTAATGGATCCCAAATGACATCGACTATACGAACAATGAGAAACATGACAGCTGCTACTTCCGGTTTTAGTCCATATACATTCGTATAAAAGATGAGCAGGTACATGCACACTGTTTGATAAATAAGGTTTTGTGCAAGGTCGCCTGAACCAAAGCCGATTCGTTGTAACCACGACAACTTATAGAATCCTGTAGATTCTTCTTGTGTTTTCATGGCGTATTTCATAATAAAAGGTTTTATCATTATTTTTTGAGTGTTTTTATTACTTCAGCGGCAATGCGTTGTCCCGGAGTTTTTTTATCCAGTGGGTGGATGTCGTTCCATTCACCTAAGTCACTGTTACGGATAAGCACGGCATGTGGGTCAGCTTGTGCTGCTTTAGCTTGTTCGGTACGCATCTCTGCCCAAGCATTACGTCCTTCTTTGTTGTCCGGGTGCAGATAATCTGCCAATTCTACAATATAAAATGGTAATTCAGGCGATTGGAATGTCTGTCGCCAGTCATGCATCATTGTCGTGAGTAAAGTGGCATATTCGTTACGTCTGTTGACATTTGATTCACCTTGATACCACAATACTCCTCGGATGGCATAATTGCGTAGCGGTGCAATCATAGCATTATACAAACATACGGGTTTGTAGCAGAAAAACATCATGGAAGGAGCAGGAGGCATTGGTGCCCCCAAATGGTATTTCCATACTCCTTCCAGGCTTATTTCTTCTGTTCCACAGATAATTTTGTACGGTTTCTCTGGTACGAATGATGGTTGACCACCATTGCTGATGATGCGTACAGTTACATTGTTTGACCCAGCTTTCAGTACGCCGGCCGGAATGCGATAGATACGTGGCGGATACATATAACTTGTACTTCCTACCAAGGTACCGTTTATATATACAGAGTCCGCGTCTACTATACACCCTAAACGGATGGTGGCCTCACGACCTACCCATTCTTTGGGTATGTTTACAGTACGGCGTAGCCAGTGACTGCCTCCAATAGGGTTCAATCCATTGTTACCCCATGTGGTAGAGAACATATTTATATCTTGCCATAAAGAATCATCATAATGGGCTGCATACCAGGGTGTCGATTCATGTAAACCTGCATCACCTTGATATAAGGATAAATTCCAACGATAGAATGCTTGTCTTTCCAGTTGTTTAATGGCTGCACAATAAGCGTCGTCTTCATATTGTTTTTTGGCGTTCAGATAAAGGGGAAATTCTTTCAATCCTTCTTCGCTGATCCATGCCTCGACCGGTGTACCTCCCCAACTGGAATTTATTAATCCGATGGGTACTTGTGTCTCTTTATATACAGCTTTGGCAAAGAAATAGGCAATGGCAGAGAATTGCATGACATCTTCTTGTGTTACGCTTTTCCAATAGCATAATGGTATGTCTTTTTGTTCCTCATGGAAATTATAGACATTCGGTATTTTGATATGACGAATTTTGTCGTTCGTATAAGTTGTTATTTCTTCAGCAAACATATCCATAACCCGTGCAACAGGCAATTCCATATTTGATTGTCCGGAACATAGCCATATATCACCTATCAGAATATTCTTCAGTTGGATGTCATTTATTTGCATTGTAAAGGGGCCTCCAGCCTGCATGGGAGGGAGAGTGATGGTCCATTGGCCGGATTTATCTGTTGTTGCGTTGTAACTTTTTTGAAGGAATGTTACGGTTACAGTTTCTCCTGCATCAGCTGTACCCCATATTTTTACAGGTTGTTCACGTTGTAATACCATTCCGTCAGATACCAACGTCGGTAGTTTTACTTTAGCATCTGTTACTTGAACAATACAAAAGCAGAGTAAAGCTGTTATACTTAGTTTGAAGATATTTTTCATAGCATTCATTTTTATTTAACGTGAGTTCGAAATAAAATTAGAAAATAGCCAGTTGTCCGTCATTGACAAAGTTAATGTCAATGGCGGGCTTCTTTTCAAAAAAGCAGTATGCTGCTATAGCCGACAAAGAATTGGCTAT
>CALUJK010000010.1 GCA_944320945.1 uncultured Bacteroides sp.
AAAGTCATCGAAGAAACAAAACCAGCTAATCCAACCCTGACTTGGGAAAAAGTGGCATTGGCAGATATTGGTTTGGACTTTGATTTATGGAATGGAAAACTGAGTGGTACTGCTGATTATTACGTTAAAAATACAAGTAATATTCTATTGCCTTACAATGTACCATTGGAAACAGGTATTTCTACAGCTCCTTCCCAGAATATTGCCAAGGTACGTAATAAAGGATTTGAATTGGCACTGACACATCGTAATACGATTAATAAGTTCTCGTATGTGATAGGGGCTAATATAGCAACTAATACGAATAGAATTACAGATATGGCTACTTCAGATAATAAAATAGATAATGTTAGTGGTCATGGTGTTGCCAAGTATATATCAAAAGTGGGAGAATCAGTGGGATCATTCTATGGATTCAAGAGCGACGGCTTGTATACGCAAGAAGAAATTGATGCCGGACATTATTATACTTATGGTGGTGTTACACCGAATGCCGGCGATACCAAATTTGTTCCTCAGCGCGATTTAAAGTGGGGCGAAGAGATTACAGACGATGATAGAACCATCATCGGATGTGAAGTGCCTGACTTTACGTATGGAATCAATTTGTCGATGAATTATGCGAACTTTGAATTCTCTGTTTTCGGCCAGGGAGTAAGCGGGGCTGATGTAGCCTTTGAAGTATATCAGGTGCACCCGTTCTTCCACGGTCAAGATAATCCGAGAGCCTATCATTTAGGACGCTGGACAGAAGAGAATCCAAATCCGAATGCCATTTATCCGCGTATCTATACGGCAAGTAGTCCTCATACGACCTATAACCGGGCGTTTAATGAATATCATATTTTTGATGCAGATTATTTCCGTATCAAGACTTTATCGTTTGGGTATAATGTACCGAAAAATGTGGTTACTCGATTGGGTTTGTCTTCGTTGAAGGTGTATATTACAGGTGAAAATCTGTTTACCATCCGAGCAGATCATAAGATGAAAGACTTTGATCCGGAAGCGACAAGCAGTACAATTCAGGCATTAGGAACCAAGTCATTGGCGTTTGGTGTGAATGTTTCATTTTAATTAGTAAGGAGTATTGTTTATGAAGATGCAAGCAAAAAAAATAATCATGTTATGCGCTTTGGCAGGAGCGTTTTCATCATGCGATATGGATGTGGTTCCACCAGCCGAGATTTCTGCCGATAATTTTTGGAAAACAGAGAAAGATGCCTGGTATGCCTTAAATGGCTGTTACCAGTCCATGCCCGCTTTGGATATCTGGGATGAAATGTGTACAGATAATGCCCATAGCCATAAACCTTGGGAAGGGAATATGGAAATGGTACAACAGAACGGTATTAATACGGCTTCTCCTTATGGTGATTATGACTTTAGTGCTATCCGTACAGCCAATACCTTTATATCGAGGGTTGAAACCTGTGATATGAGTGAAGAGCTGAAAGAACGTATGAAGGCGGAAGCTCGCTTTTTCCGGGCATTTTCTTATCTAGAACTGACTCAATATTTTGGTAAAGTAGCTATTGTAACGGAAGAGTTGCCGTATGATGCTCCCAATGTCCCAAGAAATTCATTGGAAGAAGTGAGAAGCTTTATTTTGGATGAATTGGCTCAGGTGGCAGAAATTCTACCGGAAAGTTATAATGGTAGTTTCCTGTATGAATCAGGACGTGTGACTAAATATGCCGCTTTAGCTTTACGGGCAAGAGCAGCCTTGTATTTTGGAAACTATGCAGAAGCCGAGAAGTCTGCGAAAGCTGTTATGGACAGTGGTAAATACTCATTGTTCAAACTGACATCATTAAGTGCAGCTCAGGAACAGGAAGCTAAGGAAATGGATTTATATATTGATTTTGAATCATTGGGAATTGATAAGGATAAATTCATCAAAGGTATGTTCAGTTATGAGTCTTTATGGCAAGGTGTCAATGCCACTCCTGCCAATCCGGAATATGTATTGACGCATGAATATATGGAAGACCCGTATGCTTATGATGATAGCCGTTATACTTATTTCTTACCTTTGTCAATGTCTATTCATCATGGATACTCGTCTTTCGAACCGATGCAGGATTTGGTAGATGCATATTGGAGTATTGACGGAAAAACGATTCCTGATAAAATTCCAGTAGAAACGCGTAAGGCTAATTACGAGAAAATATGGAATTTTGCAAAAGGGTTGAGCGCAGAAGAATATAAGGCTTTTGCTACAAGTCCGGATTTGATGACGTATGATTACATGAAAGAATTCAAGAATCGGGATAGCCGTTTGTATGTAACATTGTTATTCCCGTTCAAAGGATGGCATGAAACTGCTGCAGGCGAACTTTATTATAAGTGGGATCCGGATGTAGTTAATAAGAACGGTAATGAATCATGGACAGGATTCAGTTATAGAAAGATGGTTGCTTGGAATCCGTATAATTATAGCTTATATGGTTCGGCAGATGACTATCCGACTATACGTTATGCAGAAGTTCTTTTGACATATGCAGAAGCACGATTGATGACGACCGGTTATGATGATCAGGTACGGGCTGCTTTGAATCAGTTGCGTGATCGTTGTGGTATGCCTGATGTTCCTGAATCTTTGGGTAAGCAAGAAGCAATTAACTTCTTGCGGAATGAACGTCGTATCGAGTTGGCAGTAGAAGGTCATCGTTTTGATGATGTTCGTCGTTATGGAAGCGATTATTGCAAAGAATATCTGAATGGGCCTTCTACAGCGCCAGATGGTTCTGTTGTAGTAAATAAGACATGGAATGACAGGTTGTTGTTGATGCCGATACCGACAACGGCAATTGATGTGAACCCTTTGTTGAAGGATGATCAGAATCCAGGTTATTAATTGAGATTATTATAGAGAGTGCCCGGATATCTTCGGGCACTTGAATTGTTGATATGTTTGATATTTACAAATTAGTGTGGCATGAATAAATATGTGTGCGTGTGTATAGGAGCATTGAGTTGCCTACTGGCCTGTTCGCCGAAACCGGCAGCACTGGATGGTGATAGCCAATATTTGCCATTTGCTCCGGATGGA
>CALUJK010000011.1 GCA_944320945.1 uncultured Bacteroides sp.
TTCGAGAGCGACGGCGTGGTCGTGACAGAAGGCCTGCAAGCCGGCGACCGCGTCATCGTGAAGGGCCAGCACAAGGTATGCAACGGCACCCCGGTAAGCATTGAAGACAAGAAATGACCTGAACCAAAGACTATTCATCATAATGGAAAAGAAAGAGAAACGCAACTTCGTCGAGTGGGCCATGCACTACCGCCAGATAGTCATCCTGGTGGTGACGTGCCTGGTGGCCTTCGGCGTGTACAGCCTGCCCGAGATGCGGAAGAACGAGTTCCCCGACTTCACCGTGCGGCAGGGCATCGTGGTGGCCGTGGCTCCCGGCAACACCGCGCAGGAGATGGCGGAGCAGGTGACCAAGCCTCTGGAAGAATACATATTTACTTATAAGGAGGTGAAGAAGGAAAAGATCTTCTCCAAGAGCCGCGACGGCATCGTCTACATACAGGTGGAACTGAACGACGACCTGAACAATAAGGATGAGTTCTGGAGCAAGTTCAAGCACGGCGTGTCGCAGTTCAAGGCACAGTTGCCCAGCAACGTACTGGCACTGGTGGTGCAGGATGACTTCGGTGACACCTCCGCTCTCCTGATAACGATGGAGAGTGAGGACAAGACCTACCGCGAACTGGACGACTACATGGATCTGCTGCAAGGACGCCTGCGCCGCATCAACTCCGTAGGGCGCATGACGGTGAGCGGGATGCAGAACGAACAGATATCGGTCTATCTGGATCACGACCGCCTCAGCAAGTACGGGCTGAGCGAACAGACGCTCGCCCTTGGCCTGTTGCAGAAAGGATTCACCACCAGCGGCGGGCGTGTGAAGGACGGCACGATGGTATCGCCCATCTACGTCAGCCGTTCGCTCAACACCGTGCGCGACGTGCAGGAGCAGATTGTCTATGCCGACCCGCAGGGCAATATCGTCCGCCTGAAGGACGTGGCACGCGTGGTGCGCGAGTATCCCGACCCGGACAGCTACATCACCAACAACGGGCGCAAGTGCCTCCTGCTCTCTGTCGAGATGAAGAAAGGTAAGAACATTGTAGCCATGGGAGATGAGGTAAACGAAGTCCTGGACGAGTTTCAGACGGAACTGCCCAGTGACGTGACCCTGTTCCGCATCACCGACCAGCCGAAGGTGGTGGACGACAGCGTGATGAACTTCCTGCACGAACTGGTTATCGCCATCGTGGCGGTGGTCATTGTGGTGATGCTGCTGTTGCCCTTGCGTGTGGCATTGGTGGCTGCATCGACCATCCCGATTACCATATTCATATCCTTGGGGTTGTTCTACGCCTTCGGCATCGAGCTGAATACGGTGACTTTGGCCGCGTTGATAGTAACGCTGGGTATGATTGTGGATAACTCCATCGTCATCATCGACAGTTATTTGGAGATGTTGGGCGAAGGCATGTCGCGCTGGCACGCTTCTATTCAGAGCACCACGCACTTCCTGAAGTCCATCTTCTCCGCTACGCTGGCCATCAGTATTACGTTCTTCCCATTCCTGTTCACACTGACGGGGATGCTGAACGAGTTCGTGCTGAGCTTCCCGTGGGGCGTAACCATCGTGTTGGGCACGTCGTTGCTCGTGGCTACGCTGCTCGTACCGTTCATGCAGTTCTGGTTCATACGCAAGCCCATGAAGGCGAAGGTGAATAAAGGCGGCAAGAAGCCGTTCAACTTCCTCGACCTCTTGCAGAAACATTACAACTGGCTGTTCGGCAAGTGCTTCGCCCATCCCAAGATAACGGTGGCTGTCGGTGCGGCCTCTATCGTTATCGGTGCGGTGATGCTCTCCCGTTTGCCCCAACGCATCCTGCCCGTGGCCGACCGCAACCAGTTCGCCGTGGAGATATATCTCCCTACGGGCACGGATGTGGATGTGACCGCGCAGGTAGCCGACAGCATGGAGCACATCTTGCGGCAAGACCCGCGCGTGGTGAGCATCGCCTCCTTCAAGGGATGTGCATCGCCCCGCTTCCAGACCTCGTACGCTCCACAGATTCCCGGCACCAACTATGCGCAGTTCATCGTGAACACCACGGGCATTGAGGATACCGAGGCATTGCTGGCGGAATACACCCCGAAGTACACGGAATATTTTCCACAAGCCCGCGTGCGCTTCAAGCAATTGAGTTATAGCGAGGCCGTCTATCCCATCGAGGTGCGTCTCAGCGGTGAAGACCTGAGTGTGGTGAAGCATGACGCGCAAACTGTGCTCGAAGCCATGAAGCAGATTCCGGGACTCCTGCTTGTGCAGACCGACTTCAACGAGCCGTTGCCTGCCATAGCGGTCAATCTGAAAGAGGATGAGGCAACCCGCCTTGGCGTGACGAACTTGGGGTTGGAGTCTACCCTTGCCATGCGCTACGGTAACGGCTTGCAGATAGCCAACGTATGGGAGGGCGATTACGGCATCCCTGTCACGTTGAAAAGTACGAATGCCGACCATGCCCAGCCTATCGACTTGAACGATGATCTGGTACCCGTAGCCGCCGGGCTTGCCGATGTTCCCTTGCGGCAGGTAGCCGATGTGGTGCCTACGTGGAAAGAAGGACAGATTGTGCGCCGCAACGGTGTCTATACCGCCACCGTACAGGCCGACTTGGTCATGGGAGAGAATGCTTTGAAAATGACCGCCCGTGTGCAGGAGATGATGAAAGGTATCAAACTGTCCGATGGTGTGACGGTCAGCTATGGTGGCGAGTTGGAGAAAAACGACGAGATGATGCCGCAAATCATGGGTGGCCTGATGGTGGCTGTTGCCATCATCTTCTTCATCCTGCTGGCACACTTTCGCAAGATTAGCATCGCCCTGCTCATCTTCGGCAGCATGACACTCTGCGTGTTCGGCACCGCCTTTGGCGTATGGATTCAGGGCGTGGACTTCGGTGTAACAGCTATTTTGGGCGTGGTGAGCCTCATGGGTATCATCGTCCGCAACGGCATCATCATGATAGACTATGCCGAGGAGCTTCGCGCCACGGAGCACCTGACTGCCGAACAGGCCATCTACCACTCCGCCCGGCGCCGTATGCGCCCCATCTTCCTGACGTCGGCTGCCGCCTCGATGGGCGTTATCCCGATGATACTGGGCAAGTCGAGCTTGTGGATGCCCATGGGCACCGTCATCTGCTACGGCACGTTGATAACGATGGTCTTCATCCTTACCGTCCTGCCCTGCCTCTACCTGCTCACCTTCCGAGGCAGTACGGAGCGACGCGCCAAGTGGGACGCACTGGAGCAACAATGATAATAATAACTGATAAATGAATACCCTGTATGGAGGCCGATAAAGGCATACGTATGTCACAATCAGCCTTCTGTATCACTATAATATACAGATTATGAATAAGATGCAAAATACCCTGCGTCGCGTCCGGACGCTGATAGTCGCCTCACTGGCGCTCCCGACGCTCTCTGCGCAGTCCATCTACACGCTGGACGTGTGCATTGATAAAGCTTTACAAAACAACGCCCGTATGCACAACGCGGGCAACGACCTTACCGCCGCGCAGCACCAGCGCAAGGAGGCTTTCACCAAGTACTTCCCAAGCATCAGCGCCACGGGCATCGGCTTCCTGTCGGATACACACCTGCTTGGCCTCGACTTGGCTCCCGGCATGAGCATGGGATTGATGAAGAACGGTCTGGCAGGAGGCGTCACGGCTTCGATGCCCCTCTTCACCGGCGGACAAATCGTGCAAGGCAACAAACTGTCCGAGGTCAACGTAGAGAAGTACCGCCAACTCAGCAGGCAGGCCGAGAACGAGGTGAGGCTGACCGCCGAACAGTACTTCTGGCAAGTGGCCATGCTGAAGGAGAAGCTCCGCACGCTCAGCGTGGTAGAATCTCAGCTGGCCGAAATCCATAAGGACGTCGATGCCGCCGTACAGGCGGGCGTGACCAACCGCAACGACCTGCTACAGGTCAGCCTCAAGCAGAACGACACGCGCAGCACGCGCATCAACGTGGAGAACGCCCTCGCCCTCTCGCGCCGCCTGCTGGCGCAGTACATCGGCCTGCCCGACGACAGCGTGGACGTGGCCTTCCAGGTATCCGACTCCCTGCCCCCCTCGCCCGAAATGCTCTACCGCGAACCGGAGGTATCGCTCGTCCTTACCCCGGAGTACAACCTGCTACAGGCGCAGCTCAAGGCATCCAAGATAGAGAAGAAAATGACCCTGGGCAAGCAGCTGCCCACCGTGGCCATCGGCGGCGGATTCATGTACGACAACCTGCTGGACCGCGACCGCACTTACTGGCTGGGCTTCGCCACCGTCAGCGTCCCCATCACCGGCTGGTGGGAGGGCAGTCACAGCCTGAAGCGTGCCAAGCTGAACGTCCGCAACAATGAGAATAGTCTGCAAGACGGCAGCGAACTGCTCGTCATCAACATGCAGAACACCTGGAACGCCGTGACCGACGCCTACAAACAAGTACAGATAGCCATCGAGTCCATCGGCCAGGCCACGGAGAACCTGCGTCTGCAAACCGACTACTACCATGCCGGTACCTGCACCATGAGCGACCTGCTCGAAGCGCAGACCCTCTACCAGCAGAGTCGTGACAAATACGTGGAGAGTTATGCACAGTATGAAGTAAAAAAGCGTGAGTATCTTCAGGCTACAGGGCGGTGAAAAAGTGCGCTCCATTTAATAAAACTCACAAAAAGAATGCTTTAAAGTCCTAATAGAACATACAACTATAAGAAAAAAAGCGTTACTTTGTTATATCCTAATAGAAAGGAGGACACTATGAATCTTAACTTTCAATTTATCAAGAGTAACAGCAAGAAGGTGTATGACATACTGAAACATTACACCCGTTGCACGTTTGACCAACTTCAACACTTGTGTAATCTGGCCAGCACTGACCTCTGCTTTGCATTGGCACAGCTGATGAAAGAGAATAAGATTGAGCAATTTAGTGACAAGCAGGTAATATACTACCGACTGCCGGTACAGGTACAGAGAAAATAACTGAACACAAGGAGTAAACAACGAAACGAGCGGATGAGGCGGGACTTCGGTCCTCTTCATCCGCTCGTGTTTTTTTGCTCTGTCATAGCTGTTTTTGTTGTCGGGAGAGGGGAGACAATACACATTGATGGCACTGATAAAACGGATTCTCACAGATTTCGAAACAGTGCAGAGTGCCGGCGGGGTACTTCGTTAATTACTGTAATCCGGTTAAATCTATCCGATAATAGGTCGGTGCGGTATTATTCTGTTGGAGAAACATTATCATGTAGATAGGCATGTACTTCATTTTGTCTGCAACAAATGTCAATATCTACCAAATATTTTTCCGCTATTTTTGAGCACCAGATTTTCATCTCGGCTAACCGTTTGGGGGAAGATGATGATTCACTGGTTGTAGTTCCGTCTGTGTCATCTGCGTGCAATTCCATTTCGGTACACTCTTTGGTAAAATGTGTGTACAAAAAAAACGGGCGTATATAGCCCGTTTGTTCCGAATCCTTTTGAAGCGTGCTTCCAAGCCTTTCGGAGCGCGCTCCAAATATATATCGTTCGTGCTCCGAAAGGCTTCGGAGTAAATCCCCGTCAGAAGGCCTTCTGAGGCGTATCGGGGTGTTTCTCCGAAAAGTAATGTATTCATATAAATTGTACTTATTAAAGTGAGTGAGATCTTCTTTTGAAAGAAAAAGTATAAACGGGCAATCCCATTTATATATATCGAATCTTTCTAATTGAGGTTATACTATTGCTTATAGTTAGTTGATAAATTGCACTGCATTTGGATTTTGTAAAAAATGTAGATTTTATTCCCCCCCCCAAAAAAAAATGAACTATAAAACATATTTTGTATATTTGTGTGTTTTAAAGTTAAAAGTTGACTGTAACAATAGATGCTTATGAAACGGTTATTATGCTTTTTATTTTTGTTTGGAGTATTATTCTCATGCAAAGATGAGCCTTGGTCGGAAAGTGATAACTTATCTAATGAAACTGAGAATAATTACGAAAGAGAAGGCTCTTTTGACGGGATGACCTACAAACTGGCTTCTCGTACTCAGTTTTTTAGCGAGTATCAACTTGCACAACTCGAAGAAGTTAGGGATAGTGTTTTGCTTTTTGACAGCAATTCAGAACTTGGTAGGCTTCCTGGTATAGGTGATGTTTATATATGTTTAGAGAGAACTCAGCAATTTCCAAATGGATTTTTGGGACAAGTTACTTCGGTGGAGAAATATTCTTCTCAAATAGAAATAGTGACAAAATCCGTTCCTCTCCCGACTGCCTTTAATGAATTGACTTATCAGCGTTCATTCGGTATTGATGACATAGAAGGAGCTTACGATGAAAATGGGAATCCTATAGCTTTTACAACAGAAGATGTTATTGTAGATTCGTTAACAGAAGATTCTACGGCTGATACAAGGGCGTTGAGCGGTTCATATCAAATACGTTGCAAAAAGTTCGAATTAAAGAAAGTTTTTCAAAATGAAATGTTTTCTGTTACGATAGATGGTGGACTCTATTTTGGTGGAGACATGTCTTTAGCACTTGATATGAACCAAAGTATGTTTGAGTTAGATTTTAATCCGTTTATTCGAGGATTTGGTAATATCACAGGGCAAATCTCAAGTGAATTAGATTTTAAAGATACTAAGTTGTTCTTATTTAGTTTACCTTTAACAGCTACGGCTACCAGTGCTTTGTTTACTCCTTCTGTTCTTGTTTATGCATATGTTACAGCTAGCGGGACAATAGAGGTGGCAGCAGTGTTTGGATTTACCAGTCAGAGTGATTTTAAATTACGGTCAGAACATGGAAACTGGAAAGTCAGCCGTTCACCTAGCAAGTATTCAGAAAAAGATCCTTTTGACTTAAAAGGTGTAGAAGGTAGTTTAAATCTTGGGATAGGGTTTAGGGAAATTATTGGATTGACTCTCTTTAATAAACCTGTTTTTTGGCATGGGGAAGATGCGGAAGATGCATGGGTACATTTAGATCAGGTTTTTAGTATGAAGTGTAGTGGTAGTATATCTGGTGAATCCTTGGAAGGGTTGTACACCTTACTTGAGCCTATTTCGGGGACTTTTAATGCAGATATTACGTTACACATTAATTTGGTTACTTTTGATCTCTTTGCAGTTAATGATGTTGGATTTAGTATGGATGTGATACTTCTTAAAGCACAGCTAGGCAATGAGTTTTATTTGGTTCCTAGTTTCTCGAAAATGCTTTATAGAGTAGGGGGAACGGCAAGTGTGGCTAATCTTAGTTATATGGTTAAGAGGCATGTTCTTTTCCCTACACAAGTGGGCATTCGGGTCTATGAAGAGGAAAGTAATGTTATGGTGGGTGAGTATTGGTATGAACGTGATTATGAGAATAGCGGCAAAGGTCAATTAGTATCGGCTTACTTTGATAATTTAGAAACGGGAACAGTTTATACGGCATATCCTCTTGTTAAGTCTCTGTTTGGCATTGTAATGGAGGGCGAACCTTGTAAACATTTTGTTTTAGGTGAGCCTGACCCTGATGATGCCGATTATGGAGAGGAAGGTGATTCGGGTGATGAAGAGGAAGAAGAAATACTTCAACCTTTTGATGACTCTCTTCCGGTGGCTGAAGCCATAAATATGGGGGTTAGTGTGAAATGGGCCAGTTGGAATATCGGGGCTACTTCGCCGGAAGATCCGGGTGGGTACTATGGCTTTGGAGATATAACTGGTACAAGAACTACGTTAAATGAAAATGCTTATCCACCGTCCGATCCTTATATGGATGTTTGTGGAAATTCTCAGTATGACATCGCTCGTGCCAAATGGGGTGGAACATGGCGTTTACCTACTCTTGCCGAATTTAAAGAGTTAATGGACAATTCAACTGTAGTAGATATATATGATGCAAGTTTAGATGGAATTCTTCAAACAGTCATGAAAATAGTTAGTAATATAACTGGGAATGAACTTATTTTGCCTTATAGCTATGTGAGGAGTGGATATTGGGATAATCCCAATTATGGAATTACGAGGAATTCAGATGGGAATTATTGGGTAGGTGACGGTATCGATCATATTATGCCTTCGTTCTCTTATATATTGGGTAGTCCGACGGAATCTTTATATCGGTTGGCTTTTGTTTTAAATTCGCCACTCTACGGTTATCCTTCTCCAAAATCGTTAGGACTTACTGTTCGTCCGGTATGTAATTGATATTCTTGAAATGCAAAAGGAATATGTTTAAATAGGTTCGTTGGAAATTTATATATAAGAAAAGATGTTTTGACAAAGAAAATGGTATGTGATATAAATTTCACATACCATTTTCTTTTGTCGGGTTAACGTTTAAAGACTTGATTCCGTTTTATGTAATTGAATATCTTTGAAGAAACAGTTAGGTTTCTTTTTTGTCATCGGGTCAGTCGATGAATTTCACCTTAGCTGTGTTGCGCGGTTTGGCAGCCGGTGCCTCGTCGGGGTAGCCGAAGCCGATGCAGTACAGCAGTTCATATCTGGCAGGGATGTCCAGCTTCTTCAGGTACTCGGCCGCTTCGGGAGTGGAGGTCAGGAAGCGGGTGGGACCGCCCAGACAGCATGAACCAATGCCCATGGACCATGCGGAAAGAATCATGTTCTCGCCCAGCAGGCCGCAGTCTATCTGAGAAAGGTCGTACTTCGTGTCGTGGGCTATGAATACCACGGTGGGCGCATTGCGGAACATGTTCTTGAACGTCGGGTCTTCTGTTGCTTTGGGATTGTACTTCTTGTAGATGTCCGTCAGTCCGTTGATGAAGTCCGGATTGTCCACTACGCGCACTTCCCACGACTGCTTGTTCTGTCCGTTGGGCGCGTTGATGCCGCAGTTCAGAATAATCTGCATGGTATCGCGGTTCACTGCCTGCGGTTTGTACTGGCGGATGCTGCGGCGGGTCATGATGGTTTCCAACACGGCTTCCGTGCGGTTAGTCTCGTCTGTTTTTGCTGTGGCTTCTTCTTTTTGGGGAGCCGATGCACAACTACCCAGGACGGCACACAGACATAAACCGCCCATAATGGTTCTGAATGCTTTCATTTTTGATTCCTGTTTTTAGGTTGTTATCTTTCTTCCTCTTTTTCTGCATCTTCTTTATCGTCTCCGGACAGTCCTTCCAAGAATCCGTCGATAACGGCTCCGGCCTTTTCCAGTGCTTCTCCTGCCTGATTCTTGAAGGCATTGGCTGCATATTCCCCTTGCAGTTTGGCTACTTCTTGCAGCTCTTCCGTAGTCAGGTCTTCATAGCTTTCTATTTTCTCCAGCAGCTTGCTGAATTCTTCGTTAGCCTCTTCCCATTGTTTTTCGGTGTAACTGCTTCCTTCGTTCTTTATTTTCTCGATAAAGTCTTTCAGGTCGTCTATACGGTTTTTTTGTTCGCAGGCTCCCAAAAAGAAGATGCTTGCCCCTAAGAGCAACATAGTCATGATTTGTTTTTTCATTTTCTTGCTGTATTGGTTTCTCGCAAATATAAGAAGATTGCGGGAGATAATCGAAAATAAGCATGAATTTGTGACATTCTTTTTATTTGTCACTTGAAGCAGAACTGGTGCGGAGAGACAGCAAGTATATCGTCACTCCGACAGCAACGGCCAGCATCGCTCCTTTCAATAGCCAATGGTCGAGCATCAGGAAACAGCAATGCAACGAAGTTATCCAGAGTAAGGAGATGGCAACGACTTTCGCCCGCAACGGGATGGAATGCTCTTCGCGAAAACGACGGATATAGGGTCCCAAGTGGCGATGATTCAGCAGCCAATGGTATGCACGGGGCGAACTACGGAAGAAAAGTGCTGCCGACAAAAGCAAAAAGGGAGTCGTAGGCAACAAAGGCACAAAGATGCCGATGATGCCGCACGCCAGGCAAAGGAAACCCAATGGGAGATAAATGTATTTCATCCTTGCAAAAATACAATGAATTACATAAATGAAAAAGAAACGGGAGACTCCGTATCGGAATCTCCCGTTGTATTTATTGTGCAAAGGATTACACGATTGTTGCATTAGAGCTTCGGACCGGCAGCAACCAAAGCCTTACCAGCCTCGTTGCCTTCGAACTTAGCGAAGTTCTTGATGAAGCGTCCGGCCAAGTCTTT
>CALUJK010000012.1 GCA_944320945.1 uncultured Bacteroides sp.
ACTGATGTTTCACCATACGGAGACGGGGAATGTTTCTCCGTTGGGAGATGTGCGTACAGAGCACTTTATGCGCATTACGAGGGAAGAATGGAAAAAGATGAATCATTTGGAATGAGATCCTATATAAGTGTTTATTTAATGGAAACGTATATGACTACTAAAAAGAATTTATTGGCAATCGCAAGTGTAGCGGTTTCTATGGCGGCACTGATTTCGTGCTCGTCGGGTGGTGCGAACATTGAGGGAGAATGGATTCAGCCTGTTCCGGGTATGGGGCACATGACGCAAGGCTTTTCGCTTCAGGAAGGCGGTAAGGCATCTTCCATCAATATGGCGACGTTGCAATATGAATCGTGGGCTCAGGAGGGTGATGTGCTTATTCTGACCGGCAAAAGTATCGGAAATCATCAGACCATTGATTTCTCGGATACGCTGTCCATTGAAAGCCTGACTTCGGACAGCCTTGTGCTGAAGAAAGGTGCTTTGCTGTTGAAGTATGAAAGAAAGCAGCCTTAATCCTTAAGAGATGTCATAATGGACGTATGATGGTGTATCAAATGAAATTTATATTCTGACACACCATCATTTTATATTTTTACCCCATACTCATGTTTTACTTCGTTCATTACAAAAACGCTTTCCAATGAGCGGAGGTGTTCAATGGTTCCCAATACATTTAATACAAACTGCTGATAATACTTCATGTCCGGCGCGTGAATCTTCAGCAGATAGTCGAAGCTGCCGGAGATGTTGTAACATTCCGTCACTTCGGGAATGCCTTGTATGACTTGCGCAAATTCTTGCGCTATTTCACGGTTGAGGCGGTCCATTTTGACGTGACAAAATACAACGAAGCCGGCTCCCAGCCGTTCTGCATCGAGTACGGCAATATATTTCTTGATATATCCGTTTGCTTCCAACCGCTTGAGCCGTTCGAATACGGGCGTGGATGAAAGGCTGACGCGGGCAGCAAGTTCTTTTGTGGTCAGTCGGGCATTCTCCTGAAGGGTGCGGAGCATCTGTAAGTCGGTTTTGTCTAATGTATCCATAAAGAATATTATTCTGCCGATGGGATATGTCGGACTATCTTTTTAAATGTTTATTCTAAAAATCGTCGTAAAATTAGGAATATTCTCCAAAATTCTGCTGTATATTTCGTGATTTTTACTAATTCTGTTCCTTTGCATAGAATTAATAACAGAAATGTATGGACAGAAAGAAATTTCACTTTGAAACGTTGCAGATACATGCAGGGCAAGAACAACCCGACCTAACGACAGGAGCCCGTGCAGTACCTATTTATCAGACAACTTCGTATGTGTTTCGTGATGCACAACATGCTGCCGACCGATTTGCCTTGCGCGATGCTGGTAACATCTATGGCAGATTGACCAATGATACACAAGCCGCTTTTGAAGCCCGTATGGCTGCCTTGGAGGGTGGGGTAGCTGCTTTGGCGGTAGCATCGGGTGCAGCGGCTGTGACGTATGCCCTGCAAAATCTTCTTCGTCCGGGTGACCACATCGTGGCAGCAGATAATCTTTATGGAGGTTCCTATAACCTGATTGTACATACACTGGCAGCAATGGGCATCTCTCATACCATTGTTCATGTCAATGACCTTGAAGCGCAGGATGCTGCCATCCGATCAAAGACGAAGATTGTCTTTGCCGAAACATTCGGTAATCCTAATTCCGAAGTGACGGATATCCGGGGAGTGGCGGAAGTTGCACACCGTCATCAGGTTCCACTCCTCATAGACAACACTTTTGGTACACCTTTCCTCATTCGTCCCATTGAGCATGGGGCGGACATCGTAGTGCATTCGGCTACGAAGTTCATTGGTGGGCATGGTACTACGCTGGGCGGGGTCATTGTAGATGGTGGAACATTTCCCTGGGCGGACTATCCCGATAAATTTCCGACATTGGCACGTCCTGAACCTTGTTATCATGGAGCAGTCTTTACTGACGTGGCAGGTGCGGCTGCTTTTGTTACTCGTATTCGTGCCGTGTTGCTTCGTGATACCGGTGCTACGCTTTCGCCCCTCCATGCCTTTTTGCTTTTGCAAGGGCTGGAAACACTTTCGCTTCGCGTGGAGCGACATGTCGCGAATGCGTTGAAAGTGGTTGAGTTCTTAAACAGTCATCCTATGGTGGAGCGGGTAAATCATCCTTCGCTCCCTTTGCATCCGTGTCATGAACTGTATCGCCACTACTTTCCCGATGGAGGCGGGAGTATCTTTACTTTCGAGATAAAAGGCGGGCAGGCGGCTGCTTGGCGTTTCATTGACTCGCTGCGAATCTTTTCCCTGCTGGCAAATGTGGCTGATGTAAAGAGTCTGGTGATTCATCCTGCTACTACGACGCACTCGCAGCTTACGCCCGAAGAGTTGGAGGCACAACACATTACGCCCTCCACTATTCGGCTCTCTGTCGGTACGGAGCACATTGCAGATTTGTTGGAGGATTTAAGGCAGGCGTTGGAAAACGTGTGAGTAATCCATCGGCACGGTTAAGAGGCTGTAAAATGGGTGGTACAATCTGTAATTTGTGTATTCGGCTGTATGTAGAAAAGGCTTATCTTTGCCTCATCACTTATTATAGATAGTATGGATAAGTCAAATAACAAAGGAATCAGTCGCCGTGATGTCTTGAAACGCATGGGACTGCTGATGGCCGGGGCGGCTGTAATGGGGGTACCTACACTTACTGCATGTAGCGGAAAGAAAAAGAAACGTATCATCCTTTATTTTACCGCTACGGGTAATAGTCTGTATGTGGCACGTCAGTTGGCTGACGAGGGAACGGAATTGCTCAGTATCCCCCAGCTGGTGAAACAAGGACGTTATGAACTGGAAGCGGATGAAATAGGTATTGTATATCCTATTTATGGGCACATGCCACCTAATATGGTGCGCCAGTTTATTAAAAAGGTAAAGCTGACGGCTTCTTATAAATTTGCTTTCCTGACTTATGGTAACCGAAAATGTAGTGCGGTAGAGATTTGGGATGAAATATCGAGGAAAGCGGGGCATTCTTTTGATTACATTACTACGATTATCATGGTTGATAACTGGCTTCCTAATTTTGACATGGCGGAGCAAATCAAGATAGACAAGCATATTCCCGAAAACTTGCAACGTATCTCTGCCGACCTTGCTGCACAGAAGCGTTGGCACGAACCGGTGACGGAAGAAGAACGTCAGCAACATGCCGGATTTATGGAAAGGAGTGGTGCAGACCCTGAAGTAGGTTTTCTGTTGCGTAGCGAGAAGTATTTTACTGTGGTGGAAGAAGCCTGCATAGGTTGTGCCGTGTGTGCGGAGGTCTGTCCACGTGGTAATTACGAGCTGACTTCACAGGGGGTAAAGATGGAAGGTGATTGTGAATTCTGTTTTGCCTGCATTCAGAACTGTCCGCAGAAAGCCATTCAATTTGCCCACCTGCCGGAAGATAGACTGTTGGCACGTGGCGAGGTGAATCCGAACGCTCGTTATCGTAATGAGCATGTGTCGTTGTGGAGCATCAAGGAAGCTAATCGGCAATAAGAAAGGTGATGTAAATCACTGAAAATTAACGAAAAAAGGATTAACTCATCAGGTTAATCCTTTTTTCGTTTCGTACACTCTCAGGGATTCGAACCCTGGACCCACTGATTAAGAGTCAGTTGCTCTACCAACTGAGCTAAGAGTGCCTCTGTTTTTGCGGGTGCAAAGGTAGTTATATAAATCTAATTAGCCAAAGATGATGAAGATTTTTTGTCGTGAAAATAGGGCATAATTATTCAAATTCGTAAAGTTCCGAAGGTGTAGTCCGCTTTAATGCGCATAATTGCACGTCTTTTCCCACGATAACGCCCTTTTCTCTGAGTTTCCATTCAATGGTTTTATAAGCCAGTTCCGGATGGTTATTGTCTTTGCTGAGATGGCATAGCCAGATATATTTTAATTTTTCTGAAATATGTTCGGCTAAAAAGTTGGCGGTGTCTGTATTGCTCATATGGCCGGTTCGGCTCATAATGCGCTCTTTCAGATAAGGGGGATATGTGCCCATGCGGAGCATCTCTTCATCATAGTTGGCTTCTATTATCAGGTAATTGGCTTTGCAGATGTATTCGGCAGCAGTGGGAGTGATTTCACCCAAGTCAGTGAGGAAAGAGAATATTTTTCCGTTGATTTCAATGCAATAACCTACGTTATCCGTACCGTCGTGGGGTACTTCAAACGATTCTATACAGAAATCTGCTAATTGCATGGGTTGCTGTTTTTCTATGTAGTGCACGCAGGTGTGTAACTTCTCTGTCATGCAATAGTTTTTGTTGATACCTTGATGGGTTTTTGCGGTGGCATAGACGGGGATGTGTAGTTTCTCTCCTAAACCGCCTACGGCTTTGATGTGGTCGGCATGGTCGTGGGTGATGAATACTGCCCGTATGGCTTCCATGCTGATTCCCACGTCTTTTAGCCCTTTTTTTATCGTTCTTAGTGCTATTCCTGCATCAATCAATATTCCATATTGTTCGGTACCCAGAAAGTAGCAATTTCCACTACTGCCACTTGCCAGGCTTATGAATTTTATTTTCATTGTAGCTCCTGTTTTTTGTTGCAAAGTGGCTACAAAGATAGATAATATATGTGTATTCAGTTTCTTTTTGTCGATGAAATCGGATGATTTTTCAGATATGAATATAGCCGGGAGAGACTTGCTTCCCGGCTATATACTGTTAGGATATTGTCTGTTATCAGTAATCTGTTTTCAATCAAAAGTTGAAGTAGTTCTTGGCATTATAGTAGCAGATGTCTTCAATCATTTGGTTGACGCGTGCCATTTCGGCTACCGGAATTTCTCCATTTTCTACATCGCGGCCTACCAGATTACACAGGGTACGACGGAAATATTCGTGACGCGGATATGACAGGAACGAACGTGAGTCGGTGAGCATACCTACGAAGCGGCTTAATAAGCCCAGTAAGGAAAGGGCGTTCATCTGTTTCTCCATACCGTCTTTTTGGTCGAGGAACCACCATCCTGAACCGAATTGTATTTTTCCCGGATATGTTCCGTCTTGGAAATTACCCAGCATAGTGGCAATTACTTCGTTGGCGCAGGGATTCAGGTTGTAAAGGATTGTTTTTGTCAGTTTTCCTTCCGAGTTGAGGCGGTCAAGGAATTTGGCCATGGACTTGGCTGTGTTGAATTCGCCGATGGAATCGAAGCCGGTATCGGGACCCAAGAGTTTGAACATCTTGCTATTGTTATTGCGGATGGCTCCATAGTGATATTGCTGTGCCCATCCTTTTTCCCAATCCATTTCGGCGAAGATAACGAGTATGGCTGACTTGAACTTGCGGATTTCTTCGTTGGTCAGTTCTTTGCCGCCATATACCTTATTAAATATGGAGTTGATTTCGGCATCTGTGTAATCTTCAGTGTAGAATTCTTCAATTCCGTGGTCGGACAAACGGCATCCTTGTTCAGCAAAGAAGTCGTGGCGTTTGCGCAGGGCAGTTATCATATCGTCGAACGTCGAAATGGTGACACCGCTTACTTCTCCTAATTTTTCTACATAACTCCGGAATTCGGCGGGTACTTCTACGGCCATAGCCTTGTCTGGACGCCATGCGGGAAGCATTTTAATTTCGAATCCGCTTTCGCGTGTTTTAATATGATATTCCAGTGAGTCAACAGGGTCATCGGTGGTACAAACCACTTCTACGTGATAACGACGCATCATGCCACGTGCAGAGTATTCTGGTAATTTCAGCTTTTCGTTACATTCGTCGTAAATTTCGCGTGCTGTTTGTGGATTCAAGACTTTGTTGATGCCGAAAGCGGTTTTCAACTCCAAGTGTGTCCAGTGGTATAATGGGTTGCGCATGGTGTAAGGCACTGTTTCAGCCCATTTTTCAAACTTCTCCCAGTCGGAAGTGTCTTTACCGGTGCAGTAACGTTCATCTACTCCATTGGTGCGCATTGCACGCCATTTATAGTGGTCACCTCCCAACCAGATTTCAGTTAAAGACTTGAATTGGTAATCGTCGGCCACCATTTGGGGAATTAAATGACAGTGATAATCGATAATCGGCATTTTGGCCGCATGTTCGTGATACAGTTTCTGAGCGGTTTCTGTTTGTAACAGAAAGTTCTCATCCATAAAGTTTTTCATCTTCTTGCGTTTTTAAGTATCTAAAAATATGAATTGATAGTAAACCTGTTATTATTGTATTGATTGTAAAGCTAATAGGGATAAATATCCGTTTTTTGTTTATTTAACCGTTATCGAACACAAAAGTAGAATTTTTACTTGGAGAAACAAAATAATTCGTATCTTTGCGTGTCGAATATTTATAATATTTAAGTTTTTCAACATCAGACCTTAAAATAATGTGCAACTTATAACGTTATGGAAAACAAGAACTACACCATTAAAGATATCGCACGTATGGCAGGTGTATCTGCCGGGACGGTAGATCGTGTGTTGCACAACCGGGGTGATGTCTCCTTTGAAAGCATGGCAAAGGTTCAAAAGGTTTTAAAAGAGATTGATTATCACCCAAATATGTTTGCTATTGGACTGGCTGCTAAGAAGAGGTATCACTTAGTATGCGTGATTCCTCATTATACGGAGAATGATTATTGGCATTCCGTGACGTTGGGTGTTAACCGTGCAGCTCAGGAATTACGTCCGTTTAATGTTTCCGTAGAATATCTCTACTATGTGCATACAGACAGGAGTTCATATAGAGAAGTATGCGCATATGCGGCACAAATAAAGTCGAATGCCGTGTTAATAGCTCCTAACTTTCGGGAAGAGACCGTGGAGTTGACGACGTGTCTGGAAAAGAAGAAGATTCCTTATATCTTTATAGATTTTAATGTCGAAAATACGCATGCACTTTGCTATATCGGGCAAGACTCGAAGCAAAGCGGATATATTGCGGCTAAAATATTGATGAGTCATTACAGAGAAGGGGAAGAACTCGTTCTGTTTTTGAACAATCAGAAAGATAATCCGGCAGAGATTCAGATGCAACGGCGTTTGGAAGGATTTATGCAATATATATCAGATGAATATAGTAGGATAGCGGTACATGAAATTATCCTTCATAAGGAAGAGGTTGATATTAATAAGCAGGTATTGGATAAGTTCTTTTCGGAGCATTCCAATGCAAGATTGGGAGCCGTTTTTAATTCACGTGTGTATCAAGTGGCAGACTATTTAAGGATAGGGGGAGAAAAGCATTTAAGAAGTCTGGTAGGATATGATTTGCTTCCAAAGAATGTGGAGTATCTGAAATCTGGTGAAGTGTTTTGCCTGATAGGACAACGTCCGGCTCTGCAAGCTTATTATGGCGTAAAGGCATTATGTAATCATGTGGTGTTTAAGAAGCCGATAGACCCTATTAGATATATGCCTATTGATATATTATTAAAAGAAAATATAGACTTCTATTTTGAATTAGAATAATAGAAGTAGAAAGACACAAGAATGATATCAGTATTAATTTTTAATTATCAAACAAAAAAATGAAAGCATTAAACAAATTGACGGCACCTAAATCCGTCGCTCCTGAAAGAATTATCCAGTTTGGCGAAGGAAATTTCCTACGCGCATTTGTAGACTGGATTGTTTACAACATGAATCAAAAGACTGATTTTAATAGTAGCGTTGTTGTCGTTCAACCCATTGAGAGGGGTATGGCTGAATGGTTAAACGGACAAGATTGTCTTTATCATGTTAACTTACAAGGTCGTTTGAATGGTGAAGCTGTTAATACATTGACCCGTATTGATTGCATTAGCCGTGCTTTGAACCCATATTCCCAGAATGCTGCTTTCATGGCATTGGCCGATCAGCCGGAAATTCGTTTCGTTATCTCCAATACTACGGAAGCAGGTATTGCGTTCGACCCGAGCTGTAAATTGTCAGATGCTCCGGCTTCTTCATATCCGGGAAAATTGACACAGTTGCTTTATCGTCGTTTCAAGACATTCAAAGGTGATAAGAACAAGGGATTGATTATCATGCCTTGTGAATTAATCTTCTTGAATGGCCACCATCTGAAAGAATGTATTTACCAATATATTGAATTGTGGAAGGAGGATTTGGGCGTTGACTATGAAAAGTTCAAAACATGGTTCACTAAGTATTGCTATGTATGTGCCACTTTGGTAGACCGTATTGTTCCGGGCTTCCCGCGTAAAGAGATTGCTCAGATTCAGAAGAAAATCTGTTATGCCGATAATCTGGTGGTGCAGGCTGAAATATTCCACTTGTGGGTTATCGAGGCAGCTGAGAATCTTTCGTTGCGTCAATTGGCTGATGAATTCCCGGCAAATAAAGCTGGTCTGAATGTACTGTTTGTGAAGTCAGAAGCTCCTTATCATGAAAGAAAAGTTACTCTGTTAAACGGACCTCACACTGTATTGTCACCGGTGGCATACTTAAGTGGAGTAAACATCGTGCGCGATGCTTGCAATCATCCGGTTATTGGTAAATATATCCACAAAGTACAATTTGATGAATTGATGCAAACGTTGAATTTGCCGATGGATGAGTTGAAGAAGTTTGCTGCTGATGTGTTGGAGCGTTTCAATAATCCGTATGTAGACCATCAGGTAACAAGCATTATGCTGAATTCATTCCCGAAATTCCAGACTCGCGACCTGCCTGGTTTGAAGGTGTATTTGGAGCGTAAAGGCGAATTACCTAAAGGACTGGTACTTGGCTTGGCTGCTATCATTACTTATTATAAAGGGGGTACCCGTGCCGACGGTGCAGAGATTGTACCTAATGATGCACCCGAAATTATGCAATTGTTGAAAGATCTTTGGGCTACAGGTGATACTCGTAAAGTGGCTGAAGGTGTATTGGCTGCTAAAGATCTGATTTGGGGTGAACATGGCGATTTGAATACGATTCCGGGATTAACGGATATGGTTGTATCATTCTTGAACTCTATTCAAGAGAAAGGTATGCTGGAAACAGTAAAGAGCATTCTTTAAAGAATACGATAGCATAAATATATGAGGGGGAATTCTTATGGGCACTGCCTATAGAATTCCCCCTCTCTTTATTTTTAGGAATATACCTGATTACTTTTTGAAGTAACGGTTGTACAGACCTTCAAAGCCTTTACCATGACGTGCTTCGTCTTTGCACATTTCATGAACAGTATCGTGAATGGCATCCAAGTTCAAGGCTTTAGCACGAGTAGCAATACGTTTCTTGTCTTCGCAAGCACCTGCTTCAGCATTCATACGCTTTTCGAGGTTGGTTTTTGTATCCCAAACACAATCACCCAACAACTCAGCAAACTTAGCTGCGTGTTCAGCTTCTTCCCATGCATAACGTTTGAAAGCATCTGCTACTTCCGGATAACCTTCACGATCGGCTTGACGGCTCATGGCAAGATACATACCTACTTCAGTACATTCACCCATAAAATGATTGTTCAGATCCTTAATCATTTCGTCATCGCAACCTTTAGCTACACCGATTACGTGTTCATCAACGAAAGTCAGAGCACCACCCGGTTCTTCTGTGATTTCAACAAATTTGCTGGCAGGAGCTTTACACAAAGGACATTTCTCAGGAGCTGCGTCTCCTTCATATACATAACCGCAGACTGTACATCTAAACTTTTTCATTTTTCTTCAGATTTGAGTTATTAAAAAAATCAGTTAGTTATTATTTAAACGTTTTTCCTCCATACATTGTTTACAAATTCCCTTAAAATAATAATGAGTTTCTTGTATTGTAAGGCCATTTACGTTTTCATTTTTTATTTCATTGAGTTTCTCCTGGTCATATTCCACATCATATATTTTGCCACATTGTTTACATAAGAAATGTGCATGTGGGGTGGTATTGGCATCGTAGCAGGTATTCCGTTCGTCGATAGTCAATGTTTGTGCGGCACCTTGTTCACTCAACAACTTTAATGTATTATATACTGTGGTTTTAGACAATGTAGGAATAGCAGGAGCTAATGCCGTATAAATCTCGTCTACCGTAGGATGTGTGTGATGTTCCATCAGATAACTCATGATGGCTATCCGCTGTACGGAAGGCTTGATGTTATGTGCTTGTAATCTTTCTACGACATTCATACTCTTTCTTATTTCATAATTGAAATTATTACATATTTATTTCTTTTGCAAAGATACTCCATTCTTTGATATTTCCAAAACATTTCGAAGAAAATTGATGGTGATGAAGAAATTTATAGTCAAAATGCTCTATTTTTGTGGTGAAATTAATATATAGATAATTCCCTATGAATTACGGATATGTAAAAGTTGCGGCTGCTGTGCCCCATGTGAAAGTGGCAGATTGTAGATGGAACGCCGCTCAAATAGAAAAGAATATTGTTATTGCAGAAGGAAAAGGTGTACAAACCATTGTTTTTCCGGAATTGTGTATCACCGGTTATACTTGTGGAGATTTATTTGCCCAGCAGTTGCTACTTGAGGAAGCTGAAATGGGCCTGATGCGTATATTGAACAATACACGTCAGTTAAACATCATATCAATAATTGGTATGCCGGTTCCCTTAAACGGCATGCTTTTGAATGTAGCGGTGATTATTCAGAAAGGAAAATTGCTTGGTGTTGTGCCTAAAACTTATCTGCCTAATTATAAGGAATTCTATGAAAAACGGTGGTTTACATCTGCCAGCGATGTGAAGGAGAATAATGTTCGTCTGTGTGGTCAACTTGTACCGTTGGGAGGGAATTTACTTTTTGATGCCGGTAATGTGACGTTTGGTGTTGAAATCTGCGAAGATTTGTGGGCACCGATTCCTCCGAGTTCTACATTAGCTTTACAAGGTGCTGAAATCATTTTCAATTTATCGGCAGACGATGAAGGAATTGGCAAACATTCATATCTCTGTTCGTTGATTAGCCAACAATCGGCTCGTTGCATAGCCGGATATGTGTTCAGTTCTTGCGGTTTTGGTAAATCTACCACTGATGTCGTGTTTGCTGGTAACGGTTTAATCTATGAAAGTGGCAAATTGTTGGCTCGTAGTGAGCGCTTTTCTTTTGAAGAACAGATCATAATCAGTGAGATAGATGTAGAATATTTGCGTGCAGAACGTCAGGTAAATACAACTTTTGCCTCGTGCAGGGCAGAATATGTTTCAGAACCTCCTGTGCGCGTAACTATTGAATATGCTGGAAACCAGGAGTTAAACCTGACACGTACTTACAATCCTCATCCATTTGTACCGGAAGGATTTGAACTGAATGAGCGTTGTCGGGAAATATTCTCCATTCAAGTGTCCGGATTAGCTCAACGGTTATTACATACAAAGGCTAAGAGTGCGGTCGTCGGTATTTCCGGAGGATTAGATTCCACATTGGCTTTATTGGTGTGTGTGAAGACATTCGATAAATTAGGTTGGGCGCGTAAAGGCATTATTGGAGTGACAATGCCGGGATTCGGTACAACAGACCGCACGCACACCAATGCTCTCAGTTTGATGAAATCTTTGGGAGTTACGGTACGCGAAGTACCTATCCGCGATGCCTGCATCCAACATTTTAAAGATATTCAGCATGACATTCAGGTGCATGACGTCGTATATGAAAACTCGCAAGCTCGTGAACGAACTCAGATTCTGATGGATATTGCCAATCAGACCAATGGCATGGTGGTTGGTACAGGTGACCTTTCTGAATTAGCTTTAGGCTGGGCTACTTATAATGGAGATCACATGTCGATGTACGGAGTGAATGCAAGTATTCCCAAAACGCTTGTCAGACATTTAGTGAAGTGGGTAGCAATTAACGATGTGGATATTACTTCGCGTACAACCTTATTAGATATAGTAGATACTCCTATTAGTCCGGAGTTGATACCCGCTGATGAAAACGGCAATATTCAGCAGATTACCGAGGATTTGGTAGGTCCTTATGAACTGCATGATTTTTTCTTATACTATTTTTTACGCTGTGGATTCCGTCCGTCCAAAATCTTTTATTTAGCAGCTCGTGCTTTTCGGAATATATATGATGAGGAGACCATAAAGAAATGGCTTGAGACATTTTGCCGTCGTTTCTTCAATCAGCAGTTTAAGCGTTCCTGCTTGCCGGATGGTCCTAAAGTAGGTAGTATATCTATCAGTCCGAGGGGAGACTGGCGTATGCCCAGTGATGCTTCCTCAGAACTGTGGCTGAAAGACTTGGAGAACTGTTAAGTCCACAGAATACGTAAAAACCTTGTAGAGGAATTACTTATGGTATTTGTCATAAATCCGTGTGTACTCTTCACTCTCTTTGAAGCCTTTTAGCCAAGAGTTGAGTGTATCAAGCAGTACTGTGGACTGTTTGTTCACTCCCCATGAATAAAATTGAGTAAATCCGATAGCCATTTCCGTATCTATTTGCGGAAGGCTATCGGCTGCTATACGGGCAATTGTGGCGTTACATACGGCATAATCGATGTCTCCATGAGCAACTAAAGCAATGAGCTGTTCAGGCCCATACTTATCTACTTCTTTGATATAGATAGTGTCTGCAATTTCATTGCTCAGATTATTTATACGTAGAATAACGGGTGAATCTTTAGTGACATACAGCGTTTTTCTCGCAAGGTCTAATTGATTCCTTATAAATAAGGTATCATCCGGTGAGGATGCTTTCCGTTGTACCAGTGTTTCCTTACTTAAAAATATGGGAATGGTGAGCGCCAATGAATCTTTTAGTTCACTGGTCGTAGGTATTCCGTAAGCTATGATGTCATATTTCCCCTGTTTTAGCCCTTGTAACCGAGAGTCAAATCCCATATCCGGAATGATATGGGCAACCAGATGATGGTCGCGTGCAAATGCTTGGACGAGTTCATAGTTAAACCCTACCAATGTATCATTCTCTACATGATAGCTGATGGCATTATATTCTACAGCCACATGAATGGTATCTGATGCTACAATCTCCGCATAATCCCGTACATTACTGTCTTTTTGCTGTGACTTGGGTGGAAAGATGTAATAGGCTATAAGAATGGTTATTATCCCGATGAGAATATACCGTAATATTTGATGGCTTTTCATGTGCGATGTATTAGATTAAAGGGTTTCTCTTGTTTGTCAATCGTAGAAATTCCACGAAATACCAATTTTGAATAATCGGGGATTGATAGGGTAGTGGGGCACAAGGAACGAGTTGGCCGATCCCATACCTTGATTAACATGGTACATCATAGCAAAAATACGGGTTCGCTTCAAGTGTAAATTGGCATACACATTAATGATGGGGTATCCGCCAATATCGACTTGGTCATCCGTAGGTTGCAGGTGGAATTGTTGGATAGCAGGAGTATAAGCCGGCGCTTTGTACTTGGAGAAATACACGACTTCACCTCCCAATTGTATGGTCAATACCTTTTTGAACAGTTTGGCTAATAGATAAAGATTGTGATACAGGGATAGTTTAGGCAACGGCAATACGGTTTGATTGCTGGATTGCTGCCAAGTTACTTCATTATCCAGATGCAGAACTCCCAACTTAAAATCTTGTTTCAATTTGGCTGAAAGCACTTGTATGTTTCCACTGGCTTGTGCCGGCAGACCATTGGAACCAAAGTAAGTGTAATTCTTGATGTTCTCCATACCGGCACGCAGATTGGTTCGCCAACGTGCTATATTCAGCTCACCTTCTATGCGGGTGCGAAACTCTTTATTCATGTTGTCGTAATCCCAATAATAGTGATTGGAATGATAGTGACGCATGTAGAAGGAGGGTAGTGTGTTATGGATATATCCTCGTGCATAGAAATTGACGGTGTCGTTCCATAAACGGAAATTCAAGTCCAAATCGGCATTGACGCGGAATTGTCCTAAAGCCTCTCCCAAAATACCAACTTCTCCATTGACATTATAGTGCAAAGTCTGACCTTCTCGTTTTGCCAGTTCGCCACCTACAAATACTTCCTGTTCGGTATAGTTGCGGTAGTATTGCACACTGTCCCGTAAGCTATAACGGCTGAACTTGTGGCTCAGATAAGCAGTCAGTCCTGCTTTGGCATATTTATTGAAACCTTCCAACAGAGCTATGCCGATTGTGTTCTTTACACTGATGGCAGTCGTTGAGTCAAGACTTGTTCCATCGGTGAAATAAGTATTTTCATACATATCATCCGGCTCTGTTTGAGCAGAATACTTGTGACGTGTTTTTTCTATTTTCAAAGTATGAATAAAACTTGTGACAGGCACAAATTCTTCTGTCAAAATCGTATCTTTAGGTAGAGGCACAGTGTCGTTGGCAGCTTTCCCTTTCTCGGATTGCCTTTCTTCTATGGTCGTAGTCTCCCGTGTAAAGCCCAGCCGATAACGGTGTGTCAGGTAAACATAAAAGTTATCATTGCGGTTTGTGGTCTGTTCCAGATTGACGGGAATGGTGTTTGATTCATATTGATGCCCTCCTTCTGCCATGTTTTCAGGACGGGTGATATATTGGTCATCGGTAATACCACCGTTTTCGTTCATCTTTAAATTGAAATAGTTGAATACGGCATGCATTTGGTAACGTTGACCGATGTAACTGCCAAATACACCTCCATTAAAATGTGCTGTAGACTGGTTAGCATAGTAACCGCGTCCATACAGATAATCAACATTAAATCCTAATGCCAATCGTTTATTGGCGTTGACGGAAAAATAGGCTTTAAAGCGCTCCTCACCATTCGTCTTACTTCCTGCTTTATAATAAGTAAGGTTAGTATAAGGAATATTACTGTTGGTAAATTTCACTTCTTCCGGTCGCACGAAGAAACTGGAATACGGCTCCATGAAGATGGTCGGTTCAGCTTCCCGCCGTTCAAAAAAGATACGTGACAATCGTGGTGACCCTAAGTTTCCCAAGTAATTGTAGTAGCCTGTCATACCTTCTACCAAGTTTGTATTTTGAAAATCAAGACTGGCTGTATCAGCAGGCATAATGGTACGGTCGCCTAATTTCTCGCTGATTTGCCACATATAGAGTTTGGGAGGGAGACTTTTGATTTCCGTTTGGGTACTATCTTTTAAATCGTCAGGTAACGAATTGGGGTCTATTTGGTTTCCGTACTCATCATATCCGTTCATGGGATTGAACGTGTTTTGTGCCAGCACATTTCCAACTGTGCTTGCTATGAGTAAAAACAAGTATGTTAGTACGGTACGTTTCATAATCGGTGGGCAAAGGTAATATAAAAAAATGAAATGCAGATAGCGATGGAGAATCCTGATGCCTAAAATATCTGAAAGAATACCGTTTGTAAATAGATTTTTATGTTTGCTCTTTGTTTATTAGGTTATATTAACCCGTTGGCGGAATTAAGTTAGTGCATATTTATTTCTGCAATTGGATTGTCATTCTTGTAGTTATATTCTTTGTCTCCTATGACTGTACAATTACTATTACTGTAGTCTACCTTCACATCCATTAATAATACACACTTTGTGATGCGCAGTATCCGATTGACAGTGCTTCCCCATCCAACGCCAAGTATATATGCAAAAAATCCCGCAACGCAGGGACACATCGTTGCGGGATTTCTCAATAACGTTGCCGGATAGTTACCCCATCGGATTTTCCGTCTGCCCTTCGTCATCATCTTCCTCCGGCACCTGCGTCTCATCGCTTTCCTTGCCCAGCCATTCCATGAAGGTGATGCCTTCGTCGGCAATCAGTGCGCGGGTGTAGCCGCCGCTCATGTTACGGGTACGGTCGGGGGTGAACTGCACACGCAGGCCGGTGATCTGGTCGCTGCTCACTTCCTCTTTCGTGGCAACGCCGTTGCCTGCCGAAACGGTGGTGTAGCGGAACCAGCCCAGTCCTTCAAAATGCACAGCACGGCTTTCTTTCATGAAGTCCGCCATGATG
>CALUJK010000013.1 GCA_944320945.1 uncultured Bacteroides sp.
GGGCTGAACTGTTAATTTCTGTTCATTTTGACGGTCCATCATCGAAGAAATTTATTTGCACACTGTTGAAAGCTGTTGCACGCTGCTGAAAGGAAGTCGAACCGTGTGACCCCTCCGGCGAGGTACAACTGTGGTACAAATTTACTCCGATTAGGACTAAACGCCAATAGTCGATTTCTCCGTCCGTTAAAACATATTATCTGTAAATCAAGTATTTATAACAACTAATTTTGCAATCGCTTGCCGCCGTTTTGTCCTGTTTTTCTCCAGTGTCTTATGATGATTTGTGTTTGACTGGTACTTGAGATAAGAATTGTGAATGCATTATTTTTTTGTTCATTTTTTTAGAAAAGTATGCAAGGCATGAATTTATGCAGGGTCTAATGAGCCGATATGCATAAATTTATGTGGACGAATCTCATTATTTGCAGGACTCATTTCAGCTGGATGCTGCTCCATGATGTTTGTATGGCTTCTGAGGGGATTACCGTTGGAGTTTGTTTTTTGTAATTTACTACAACCGATTGCCGTTTGACCTGCTTGGTGACATATTCCGAAAGTTCGCCCAGTGTGATGTTACCGTTGCTTTGTTTTAATCCTTTTAGCAGGAAATACGTAAATAGTCCGTGTCCTTTAGAAGTATATTGATGTGCGGTTTCATCGCCTGTGGCGGCACTGAATACTACCATGTTTCCTCGTGGTGCTTCTTCTTGTACCTTAATGGCCACTCCTCGCGTGGTGGACAGCATTTCGTCCTCGCGCTTGGCTCCGCTGAAACAGGCGTCGAGGAACACAGTGATATTTTCGGCCGGCATTTCACCTAATTCTTGATAGAGACGCGCCAAACTGTAACCGGTGGCATTCACTTCGGTACTGTTCCCGTCCACAGGCAGCAGGTAGGCAGAGTCACCTTTGTCGTCGGGCACTCCATGACCGGCATAATAGAGAATAAAACGCGCTTTGCCGTCGTACGCATCGGCAATGTCTTTCATCTGTTGAACAGCGGCAATGAGGGTACCGAAAGTGGCGTCTTCCCACATGCGGATGTGTTCCTGTGGCAGTCCGAGCGTCTGTTGGCAATATGCCTTGAAAATACGTCCGTCGTTCAGTGCGTAAGGCACGGGAGCCTGCGGGTAGTTCTCATTGGCAATGATGAAAGCAAAGAGTGTCGTGTGGTCATTCGTGCGGTTCGTAGGGATATCCTTGTCTACATCCGAGTTCGGGGCAGGATAACGCGACACGGCGGGTGCATTTGGGTCGCGTTTTTTGCCGGCAGATACCACGTTGCCTATTTGTGCAATGCGTATCAAGTCAGGATCTTTCAACGGGTTTTTCAACAGTGTGGCCTGTCCGTCTTTCGTTACGGTGGCTACATCGTTGCCGAATTGCCCGGCACGGTCGTATTGGCAGGGGATGATTTCTTGCCCGTAAGCATAATATCCCCACTTGCCGCCTACCACGTCGTCAATGCTTTTATAGCTGTTCGGCTTGATGCGCCCGCCTTTGTTCACAAGGAAAATGTCTTTCTCACCCGCTACGGCTTCGGTAACGTATTCATATTCGATGGGCACCAAGATGTTGCCTTCGGTATCACCGGCTCCCACTTTGCTGCCCAAGTATAGGGGATAGGCTTTCCGAGTGGGAATGAAGTAGATTTTCTCGTCGTAAATGACATCGTATATCAGTTTCCCGTCATACCCGTACACACCAAACTTGCCGTCTTTCTCCACGCTCATGGCAATGTCTCCGAAGATGATTTCGTCGAATTGGCAGGGCACGATAATTTCTTTCTCTTTTGAACGGCATCCTTTATGGCCGTCGTAATCTTCCATCACATATACTCCACGTTGTTCGTACCACCATTCGTTGTCTATCTTTTGCTGGCTTTGTGTAGGCTGTATTCCACCCAATGTTATGCAGAGGAAGATGAATAGTGTTTTTTGTTTCATAGTCGTTTATGAAATGTGTTTAAAGTTTAATGCTGGTCCATGTTTCTTGTTGTGCGGGCGAGGCGAAAAGCTCGGGCGCTTGCACCTCCTTGAAAGTGCGTAAGGATTCTTTCTTTACTTCGTTGGTCACGGCTTCTACCAATTGTCCCAGTGTGGCACCCGTCTTGTGTTGTTGCAACTGTTTCAGCAGCGCGTGGGTGAAGAGCCCGTGTTGGCAATCTTTCGATGCATACGCCGTACCCTCGCCAGAAGTGGCTTGGAAGATAACAACATTGCCTGCCGGAGCTGCTTTCTTGGGTTTGATGCTGATACCGCGCGACTGCCCCATAGCTTTTCCGTCTTTGTCCGTACCGGCGAATCCCGCATCCAGTAACACTACGGTGTGTCGGGTGGGCATCTGGGCCAATTCCATGTAGAGCTTGTCCAGACTGTAGGCGGTGCTTTCCAAAGAAGTGGGCACGGCATCGACGGGCAGCAGGTAGGCGCCGCGTGTCTGGTTGTGCGTGGCGCCCAGTCCGGTGTAGTAGAAGAAAATGGTGGCATCGCCCTCGTATGCTTCGGCAATGTCCTTCATGCGCTGCACCATGCTGACGAAATTGCCATACGTGGCATTCTCGTAGAAACGGATATTTTCGGCGGGGATGCCAAGACGTTTCTCGCAGTAATCCTTGAAAATTTTTCCATCGTGAGAGGCATAAGAGGCTACCTGGTCGTAGTACGATTCGTTGGCCACGATGAAAGCAAACTTTGTATCGTCAGTTTGTCCTGTGACGGGTATATCGGTGTCCACGCTCGATCCGCTGCCTACGGCCAATTGCGTGCCTGTCAGTGGGTTGGTGAGAATGGAGGTTACGCCGTCTTTAGTCACCTGTGCTACGCCGTCCTTGAAGGCCTGTGCGCTTTCATATTGGGCGGGAATGACTTCTTTCCCGGTAGTTACATCAAGGTAGCCCCATTTCCCGTTTTTGCAACCGCATTGCCACGTCTTGTTGTTTGACCAAACAATACCGCCCGTATTGAATGCTGCTAGCCCCTCTTGAGGAAGGCATATATATGTATAGGTAAAAGGGACAATTTGTTTTTTTGTTTTCCCGTTGTACAGTCCCCACTTTCCGCCTACCGGCCAAAAACCGTCTGTTGGTATGTCACCTCCTAGACAGGCTATGATATAATCGCCTTTCGTGCTGAGGTAGGTGTATTTACAGGGCAGTATCTCCTCGCCTTGCAGGCTGGCGGCTCCGTACAATTCGTTTGTTTTTACCATACAGAAGTTGCTTTGTTTGAAACAATATGTGTACACAAAATCATATTTGCAGGGCACAACGAGCGTTCCGGTTCGATCGGCTGCTCCTGCTTTCCCGTTCAACTTCACTTGACAGTAGTTCCCCTCTTCCAGTTCCCAGCTGTTGATGTCCTCGTACTTACAGGGAATTATTATTTGCCCTTTCTTGTCTACGACACCCGTCAGCCCGTTTAACTTCACGTTGCAGAAATCTTGGTCTTTCAGATTGAATACCTTGACTTCGTCGTACTTGCAGGGGATGACTTCGTGTCCTTGTTTGTCTACCACGCCGCTTTTCCCGTTCAGTATTACTTCACAATAGCCGTAATCGGCAATTTGGTACCATCGCACAGTCTCGTATTTGAATGGCAGCAATTCCTTGTTGTTTAGGTCGCGGATGGCGGTTTTCCCATCCTTTTCTATTGTATAGTGTGAGCCTTGGAAATGCACATCATCATATATGGGCGGGATAATTTCGTTGCCTTGGAGGTCGCACGCTCCATGGTTTCCCTTGTCACCATAGGTGCCGGTGGAGATGACGCTGTACCACCCGCCATCATGATCGTGGAAAGTCACCAGTTTGTATTTGGTTTCCAACTGTTTCGTCACGTCCGGATTTTCTTGGGCACTAACTATAGCGAGGTTTGCCAACAGGCAAACGACAGCTGTGCCCCAACTTAGGAATAGATGTTTCTTCATACGTATTTTTATTTTTTTAGTAATCGCAAATATACCATTTTTTAACAAAAAAAGTATTTGTGCATGATAAAAATGCAAGAAGTTTTCGCTTGATCTTTAGGCTTTTTGCATTTTTTGTACTTCTTAAACTGTTTCTCCATTTATTCGCTTTCCAAAAATCATTGCATAGCGAAGTGTCATTTACGCATAATATATGAAAATCCTCTTCTCTTAACTATCAAACTGTCATTTTGTATTTTCTAATCGCTGAGAATCGTTTATTTCCGGCAGAAGTAGGGCATGGTCAGAAAAATCCGTTAACATTTAGGCTAATCGACAGATATATTGATAAATAAAGAAATCCGGACATTTCAACGAGAATGAAAATGGACGGAATTTTTCTAATATTTGACACGAAAATGTTGCTTATATATATGGTCGGGATTCCGAATGTATATGGTTCGTGCTTCCAACAGCTTTCGTTTATGCTCCGAAAGGCTTTCGTCCGACCGGTAATAGGTCTCAAGGTTGCATATTTATACACTTAAACATGTATATTTATACGGTTTAGCGGGTTGATATGTATAAATATGCACGTTTGAAGTGTTAATAAAACCTCTTTTGATGTTTTTGTAGAAAGACTGCGTAAGCAAAATACGGCATATTGCATTCAAAAAGAAAACAATATACCGCATTTGCAAACTTTCTGTATAGATCCGTTTTACGGGGAAGGCTCTGCCTACTTACTGCTTTTCTTAAACGTATTGGCAATCTCCTTTCGCAGGTTGGTCCAGCGGGGCATCAGTTTCAGTTCCCTGCGAATGGGGGTGTCGTAGAGCAGGAACAACAGGAACAGGAGGATGCAGGCATAGATGCACCACCCGTATATCTGCTTGATGCTGACTTCCATCATGCGGGAGACGAACTCTTCCATGAACGTGCCGCTTAAAGGCGCTGTGCGGCTGACGGCAACCCGTTCGATGGCGGCGCCGTAGCGTGCCAGATTGTCGGCTACATAGTGTGACAGTCCCTGTGCATAGAGCGCTGCTCCCATCACACCGCCCACCACCATGTGGAGCATGTTGAACACGCTCAGTGCCTGGAAAAAGTGCTGAAAGGTCATAATCTCTTCCAGACAGACCATGAATGTGGCACTTAGCACGGCGTATGCAAATCCGCGGCAAATGACAGGCAGGTATAGCTGGGAGATGTGGATGTCTGCTGAGAGTGTGAAGTAATATCCCATCAGGTAACACGCCAGCATGGCAATACCCACGGAGATAAGTCGCAAGTAGGAGAAACGTCTGATGTGCATCCACCAGTATGAGAACAGACAGCCTGCCACTACTCCGATAAGGGCAAGCCAGTCCAACCGGACACTGACCATTTCCTCGTAGTGCATCACTTCTTCATAGAACACCTCTTCCAGCACGCGTTCTGTGGCAAGAAATGCTTCGACCAACGTAATCAGTATCAGTACGGGCAGCAGATAGCGGTAGGTCCACATCTTTGGTTCGAAGTACGGGTGACGGACGGTGAACATGCGCCATAGGCACAAGGCCAGCGTCAGACCGATGATGACTGCCAACCGGCGGATGACCGGGCTGTTCCACCAGTCATACCAGTCGCCGTAGTCGAAGAAGTATGCCACTTCCAGCAACAAGGTGGCCCATAGCACCGCCCCTAACCAGTCGATGCCGAAAAGTGGAAACTTCTTGACGATGCGGAAGTGACGGGTGCAGGCGGTCACTATCAGCAGGTCTATCAGCATGATGCCGCTGATGAACCAGTGCATGTAGCTCCAGTGGTAGTAGTACATCAGGTGGGTGGCAATCAGGTCCGAGACTTGCATGCTTCCCAGGATGATGATGTGCAGGAAGGGGAAGAATACGGTGAAGTCGCGCTTCGGCGTCATCCAGAGCTGGATGTTGGACATACATTCAAACGTGCCTTGTATCTTGCATATTCCCTCTATGAAGCATACTGCCCAAAGCAGCGGCAGGAATGTGATGTGCGGGGCAAGCAGATTGCACACCAATACACCGGTGGCGGCGGCAGTGAGCAACGTCTTGTTCGTGAAACGGAACTTCATGCGGAACAGCATCGGGAAATGGATAGCCATACCCGCCAGATTTGCGTAGAGGCACATCAGCAGGTCTTCGCGCATCAGGGTGGTTTCGCCTATCATCTGATTGAGCGAACCGAGGTATAATCCGCCGGACAGTTGGAAGGATACGGCCATGAAGACATAAATCCACGGCTGGAGAGGCCGGGGAACAAACTGCCGGAACATCGGCATCGTGAACGGGCCGTTCAGTACAGGTGCTCCCATTGCTTAGTATTTTACTTTACATTCCACGTTGAAACCGGCGCGGAGCAGTTTCAGTTTTTCGGCATCGTTTTCCTTCAGGCTGATGCGGACGGGTACGCGCTGTTCCACTTTGACAAAGTTGCCCGTGGCATTGTCTTGCGGTATCAGGGAGAAGGCGGCTCCGGTGGCGTCTGAGATGGATTCCACGATACCCGTATAGGTGACACCCGGTACGGCATCGGCAATGAGTGTCACTTCGGCTCCCTCCCGGATGTTGGGCAGTTGCGTTTCCCGGTAGTTGGCGATGACCCACAGGTCGTTGTTGTCAACAATATCTACCATGGTCTGTCCGGGTTGCACCAACTGGCCTTCGTGAATGTCCTTGCGGCCGGTGACACCGTCGCAGGTGGCCAGGATGACGGTGTAGGAGAGGTTCAGACGTGCCAATGCTACGGCTGCTTCGGCCAGACGGATGCCTGCTTCGTTTTGTCCCAGCCGTTGTGTCTGTTCCTGCTCAGTCAGCGAGGTCGATTGCTTGGCGTGCAACAATTGTTCGTACCGGGCCTTTGTGCTTTCGTAGGCGGTCTGCACGTTGTCATACTGCTGACGGGTGACAGCGTCCTCGTCCAGTAGTTTCCGGTAGCGTTGGTATTCGCGTTCGGCATTCTGGAGCTGTATGCGGACTTCTTCGATACCGGAGTCGCTGACCTTCAGGTTATTTTGTATCGTACTGATGCCGGCATTGGTCACTCGTCTGCCGGAAAGTGCATTGGCAAGGTCGGCTTCTGCTTGTGCCAGGCGCAGGCGGAACTCGGCGTCCTCGATGACGAGCAGCGTGTCACCCCGGTGTACCGGTTTGTATTCTTCGAAATAGATTTTCCGGATGAAGCCTTGTACCCGTGTATTGACGGGAGTGATGTGTTGCTTTACTTGTGCATTGTCTGTGTATTCCACACCCGGATGGATGAAACGGGAGCAGACATAAATCAAACCTCCTGCCAGCAGGCAGATGATGATGGTATTGTAGGTCAGTTTTTGTACTTTTCTTGTTGTCATAGCTTTTATGAGTTAGTTGGTGATAGTTGACGAGTGGACAAGTGGACGAGGCAACGAGGGGGGAAAGCAACGAGGGGTGTCCTTGTGCCCTCGTTAACTCGTCTCCTTGTCAACTGTTACAACGTATGGGTGATATATTTCATTTTGTAATAGTGATAAATCACGTTGATGCGGGCATTCACCAGACTGAGGTCGGCATTCAGCTTCATGTTGCTGGCATCGAGCATGTCAGTCAGCAGAGCCAGTTCGTTGCGGTAGCGGTTGGCGGTGACGCTGTAGTTCTCGTCAGCCAGCTCCACGCTCTTTACCTGGGTGCGCAGTTCGGTAAATGCGGTCAGGAAATTGACGTAGCCGGCCTGTACGGCGTTCTCTACTTCCTCTTGTGCCAACTGGTGACTTTCTTGTGCTTTTTGCACATTCAGTTTGGCCTGTTTTAATTTGCGGTTGTTCTTGAAGAGGGAGGACAGGTTGTACTTTACGCCGACTCCTACGTACCAATAGTTGAAGTTGTTGTCCAGTACCGGCACTTCTATCGTGATGGGGCCGTCCAGATGGTCGGCTGCCATGAGCGAGATTTTAGGCAGGCGCTCCGAACGTTCCATTTTTACTTGCTGTTCGTTCATTTGGATGTCGATTTGTGCCTGTTGTAAGTCCAGATTGTTTTGTTCGGCCATATCCTGCCAGTTCTCTTCACTGAGAGTCTGTATCTGTTGTTCCAGCAGTACACTGTCGGGCACGATGACGGTCTCTGCGGGTAAATGCAGTGTGGTGACCAGCCGGTGATTCATGATTTTGCATGCATCCTGCACCTGTGCCAGTTGTAGTTCCAGCATTTCCCGTTGCAGTTCATAGCGGGTGATGTCGTTTTGCAACGCTGTGCCTTGTCGGCGGCGTGCCTGCATGTTGGCTATCACCTGGTCGGTCAGTTCCAAGTTCTTTTGCAGCACTTGTATCTGGTTGTTCAGCTTGTATAAGTCGAGGTAATAGCCGGTCAGCAGGAAGCGGATTTCCTGGCGGTTCTTTTGCCAGTCCAGTTCGGCCTGTTGCTTGCCCAATTCGGCCAGTCGGATGCCGCTGTTGATGGCACCTCCGGCGTAAATGACTTGTTGTGCTTCCAGTGCAAAGTTATTGCCCCAGTGCGGCATGTCTATTTTGGTACCGTTGCCGAAGTCACGGTCCCACAGGCGGCCGTTTCCTAAATAACTGGCAGAAAGGGATACGTTGATGTCCGGTTGCCGTTGGGCCTTGGCGGTGCGTAACGCCTCGTCGGCAGCCGCCTTTCCGGTTTGATATACTTGTATGCGCTTGCTGTTCTGGTCGGCAAGACCGAACATTTCGTCGATGCCCATCACGCGCTGTTGGGCATACGGATTCTGGCTGCATAGCGCTGTGAGGCACAGCACTATGAGCCTTGCTTTGTTGCTCATAAAAATAAGGATTGTAAATTAGTAAATTGAATAGCAAAATAATAGCCGTCTGAAGCTATTCGGACAGCCGGAGAAATAGGAGCAGAGGATTAAATCTGTGCCGATGCTCCCCACATGTGGAAGTAATGAATCTTGTTTTTGTAGCGGATACGGTTTATTTGGAATAGATAAATCATACGGTTTCCTTTGTGCTCAATTCATTTTTCGGGTGCGAAAGTATAAAATAAATCGGCAGTTTGTAATGTTGCAGGCTGTAGGTTTTGTGTTTGTTTAACATTCAGAATCTTTTGTAAGTGATGCTGATTCGTGTTTTCGTGGAAAGAACGGAAGGCCAGGATGAAATTTTACTATCTTTGTGACCGCATAAATGATTTGTATATGAGGAATCGAGTGATTATTTTATTAGCCATATTCTGCGGGATGCTGTCAGTGACAGCTTTTGCGCAAGACATAAAGGCGGGGCTTGCCCCTAAGCGTGAATTTCGCGGTGTATGGATTCAGGCTGTGAACGGACAGTTTGCGGGAGTACCTACCGATACGGTGAAGCAGCGGCTTGTCAATCAGTTGGATGTGTTGCAACAGGCGGGCATTAATGCCGTTATTTTTCAGGTGCGCCCGGAGGGAGATGCGTTGTATGATTCGCATCTGGAACCGTGGAGCCGTTTCCTGACCGGTGAGCAAGGCCGTGCCCCACAGCCGTGGTGGGACCCTATGCAGTTTATGTTGGACGAATGCCATCGGCGCGGTATGGAGTTCCATGCGTGGATTAATCCCTATCGGGTGAAAACGTCGGCAGCCACTAAACTTGTGCCGGGACATGTCTATGAACAACATCCGGAGTGGTTTGTGTCGTATGGCAACGGGTTGTACTTTGACCCGGCATTGCCCGAAAGCCGAACTTATATCTGTCGTATCGTGGAAGACATCGTAAAGCGGTATGACGTGGATGCTATCCACATGGATGATTACTTCTATCCTTATCCCATTCCCGGCAAGGAGTTTCCTGATGATGCCAGTTTCGCTCGTTACGGTGGTAACTTTCGTGATAAGGCAGAATGGCGGCGCCATAATGTGAATCTGTTGATAAAGAAATTGCATGAGACCATACGCAGTGTGAAGCCTTGGGTGAGGTTCGGCATCAGTCCTTTCGGCATCTATCGCAATCAGAGCAGTGACCCGCTGGGCAGTGATACGAACGGGTTGGAAAACTATGATGATCTTTATGCCGATGTCCTGTTGTGGGCACGCGAAGGATGGGTGGATTATCTGATACCCCAGATATACTGGCACATCGGTCATCCTGCGGCTGATTACGCCAAACTGGTGGACTGGTGGGCAAAACACAGTGAGAACCGTCCGCTCTTTATCGGTCAATCGGTGATGAACACCGTGGAACATACCGACCCGCAGAATCCGCGTGTACATCAGTTGCCACGAAAAATGGAACTGCAACGCGCCTATCAGACTATCGGAGGCAGTTGCCAATGGTATGCCGGTGTATTGGTGGAGAATGTCGGGAATTACGGCGAATTGTTGCGGCGTGTCTATCATAAGTATCCGGCATTGCCGCCTGCATTCGACTTTATGGATGATGAGGCTCCGAAAAAGGTACGTAAACTGAAAACGGTTTGGACGGAAGACGGTTATTTTCTTTTCTGGACAGCACCCAAATATAAAGATGAGATGAATCGTGCCGTGCGCTATGTGGTTTACCGTTTCGACCGCAAGGAAAAAGTCGATATTGAAGATCCTTCGTACATTGTAGCTATTACAGACAATACTTTCTATAAATTACCTTATGAGGATGGTAAGACACGCTATCGCTATGTAGTGACGGCATTGGATCGTCTGCATAACGAATCGAAGTCTGTAAAGGAAAAGGTGAAACTGTAAGTTTGAATGACAGCTTAATACAATAAAGCCCCTGCTGCTCCACATAGCACAATGAGCAGTATGGGGCTTATTTTATAGCGGCGGGAGGCGATAAATGTTCCTGCAAAAAGGAAACAGCTGATGATGAACGAATAGAGGTCTTGCTGTGGCGATCCAAAGTTTTCCGTGTTCATCAGTACCAGTGCGGCAGATGCCAAGAGACCGACTACGGCAGGGCGTAATCCGCTGAAAACGGCTTCCACGGCGGGATGTTTCTGATACTTTATGAAAAACTTACTGATGGTCAGCATTAAGATAAAAGAGGGCAGCACAACGGCAAATGTGGCAATGCACGACCCTACAATGCCCCATGCCATGCCATAACCGGCCTCGACCACAGTACTATAGCCCACATAGGTTGCAGAGTTGATACCGATGGGACCCGGCGTCATCTGGCTGATGGCGACAATATCAGTAAATTCTTGTGCGGTGAGCCATCCGTAGCGGGTCACCACTTCGCCTTGTATCATGGACAGCATGGCATATCCGCCACCAAAGCCAAACAAGCCGATTTTGAAAAAAGTATAGAACAGTTGTAGGAATATCATCTTCTTTTCTGATTACATGTTCAATGTCTCGTTTTAAATCGTCCCCAAACATATCCTCCGACGCCTGCCGCAATGATAATCCAGATGGGAGAGAATCCCAACAGCCAGATGAGTCCAGCAGAAACAATGGGTATCCATATGTTGTAGCGATTGATGCGTGCCGACTTGGCCATGCTGAACGTAGGGGCGGCAATAAGTGCCACCACCGCCGGACGGATGCCTTTAAAGATGCGTTCTACCCATTCGTTTTCTTTAAAATTGTGGAAGAACATGGCAATGGCCAAAATGATGAGCAGTGAGGGAAGAATGGTACCCAATGCTGTGACCATGCTTCCGCGAATGCCGCGCAACCGATATCCGATAAAAATAGATATGTTGACTGCCAGTATACCGGGACTGGACTGGGCAATGGCCAGCAGGTCGATAAAGTCTTCCTTGGCTACCCACTGACGTTTGGTGACAATCTCGTTTTCGATGAGCGGTACCATGGCATAGCCGCCACCGATGGTGAAAGTTCCTATCTTGAAGAAGATGGAAAAGGCTTCGAAGTATATGTTTTTTTGCGTAGTCATGCTTCGCTTTGTTTGCCGTATTGGGTGGGACTGACTTTGAAATGTTTTTTAAAGACTTCACGGAAGTATTTGGCATCGTTGAATCCGGTCATTTCGGCAATCTCCGTGACGGTATATTTCTGTTCTTTCAGTAATTGGCCCGCACGCTTCAGGCGGATAAGGCGGATGTAGTCGGCAGGTGCCTGCTCGGTGAGCGCTTTTATCTTGTTGTAGAAGCTGGTACGGCTCATGTTCATTAAGGCACACAATGAATCTACATTGAACGCCTGATTATTGATATTGTCTTCTACATGCTTTCGGACGGAAGCCATGAATTGCCAATCGATGTCAGACGAGCAGTTGATGCAGTTTCCGTCATTCTCTTCAGCTCGCCAACTGGGGTCGGCGTATTTGCGGCGCAATAGCATGCGGTTGGCTAGTAGACTTTCGATGTCGGCACGTAGAAGTCCGATATTGAACGGTTTGGAGATATATTTGTCAGCTTTGGTTTGTAGCCCTTCGATGATGTCTTTGTCCGTATTGAGTGAACTTAGCAGAATGATGGGAATGTGAGACGTCTCGATGTTGTCTTTGACCGCTTGACATAGTTCATCGCCTTGCATCTCCGGCATCACCATGTCCGAGATGATTAAATCGGGCATGTACTCTTTCGCCATCAGCAGACCTTGCTTCCCGTTGGTGCACGATTGTATTTTGTATTTGTTGGATAACGTATTGCACAGGTAGTTACGCAGGTCATCATTATTTTCCACAATGAGTAGCTTGAACGGTTTGTCTGTACCCGGTGCAATATCGGTTGTAGAGGATGATGGGGACATGTCGGTGCTCACAGATGAACACGGTGATGAGGCCGTGTAATTTTTTTTGTGTGTGGAGGCATGATATATGGCTTTGCGATAATGTTTTTGCTCCAATGGAAATGATATTTTAGCACAGATTCCTTTCCCGTTTTCGTGCTGAAAACTAAGTTTTCCTTTGTGAAGGCGGACAAGTCTTTTCACTAACAGCAGTCCGATGCCGACTTCTTTGATTTCAATGCTCCAATTATTGTTCTGTACAGTGGCAAGTATATGTATGTTTCCTCCTTCCGGAGTGTGTTTCAAAGCATTGGATAGTAAGTTCTTGAGGATAGTATCCATTCTGTCTTTATCCATCCATACATTTTGGTAGGTAAAGTTCTTGTCGTAGTTCAGTGTGATATGCTTTTGTTCTGTGTAGGGTTGGAATGCTTGTACCATGTCATTCATGTAAGCATTCAGTTCATATTCTGTAACGGACAGATTGCCGGAATAGCAATCAGTTTTCTCGAAATTGATTAATGTCGTGGTGAGTTGCAGCAATATGTCCACGTTCTTAAGAGCGAGATTCAGGTTGTTGCGTTCCACGTCACTGATCGTATCTCGTTCGGTAATTTCATCCAATGGCGCTTTGATGAGAGTCAGCGGAGTACGCATGTCGTGTGCTGTGTTGGCAAAGAAGCGTATCTTTTCTTTGTATATTTCTCGTTGTTTGCGTAAGAACAGAATATATAGGATGGCGCTGACAAGTATAATAGCTAATATGATGTAGGGCAGGAAGTTGTTAATTGTAGGCCACAGGCTGTCTTTTGCATCTTCGGCAATGGCATTAACGGACGTATACTGACAGGCTACTGCTTTGTCAATAGCGGCAAGCAGACTGACTATGATGATAAGTAGCAGTTTTTTCATATAGTAGAATTATTTCTATTTTATATGACGAGAGATAATAATTCTCTGCTTGGTAGGTACACTTTTACAGCCTAATGTTGTATCTTTCAGGAGTTGTTCTTTCATGGCCTCGATGTTTAGTGTTTGACAAAGATAACGATTAAATTGGAGACTGCAAGTGAGTTATTTATAAATCATTTCTTGTATTATGGTAGAAATGAACTGTGGTGTATATTTGTGTCAATAGTGTAGTATAGTCGGAAATATACGGGTTTGGTTGAAATGGTTGATAAAAAATAACGGCAGCCGTTTTTAAAGGGCGACTGCCGTTATCGTAAATTATGAAAATGTTTTTATTTCAATTTCTCTTCCACCCACTTGCGTGCATTGACAAATGCTTCAATCCACGGCGTAACTTGATCTGTGTGGATACGGTTAGCAGGATAGTAAGCGTTTTGCCACGGGAAGATAGCACGTTCCAAGTGTGGCATAATAGCTAAGTGACGACCATCAGCGCTGGCAATGGCTGCGGCGGAATAGTCAGAACCGTTGGGATTGCCCGGATATTCGTCGTATGTATATTTAGCTACAATGTTATAGTGGTCTTCATCGTAGGGCAAAGAGAACTTACCTTCACCGTGGGCAACCCAGATGCCTAATTTGCTGCCGCTGAGTGACCCGAACATAACACTGCGGTTTGTTGGAATGGTAACTCCTAAGAAACGGCTCTCAAATTTATGAGAATCATTATGCAACATACGGCCTTGTTTCTCGTCGTGCGGGGTGATGAGATTCAGTTCCATCATCAACTGGCATCCGTTGCATACGCCCAATGACAGAGTGTCTTCGCGGGCATAGAAACGGTCGAGAGCTTCTTTGGCTTTCGGATTGAAGAGGAATGCACCTGCCCATCCTTTAGCAGATCCTAATACGTCAGAGTTGGAGAAGCCACCACAGAAGACAATCATATTGACATCTTCCAGCGTCTCGCGTCCGCTGACAAGGTCTGTCATGGTAACGTCTTTGACATCGAAGCCGGCCAAATAGAGTGAATAGGCCATTTCGCGTTCGCCGTTTGTTCCTTTCTCACGGATGATGGCAGCACGAATACCGGACGGGGTACGGCGGTCGGGGCTGATGCCATACTGAGACAACTTACCGGTGAAGTCCGGCATGAAAGCCAAATCCATGGGTTGCATCTTGTAGTTTTCGAAACGCTTCTTGGCACAACCATTCATGGATTGCTTGCGGTCCAACAGATAAGAAGTGGAGTACCATACATCGCGCATATAGTCAATGCCGAACTGGTAGGTAGCACCCTCTTTTTCGACAAGAATGTGGCGTTCGTCTGTCGGCTTACCCAGTTTGACATAACCGACACCTGCTTCTTCTAGAATATCTTTTACTTCGCTCTTGTGCTTGTCGCTTACCTGAATGACGATACCCGGATTTTCTGCAAATAGTATCTTAACGATGTCATTTTCCTTAATCTTGTCGAGATTTATTTCAAGACCACCTTCCATGTTGGAGAAGCACATTTCAAGCAGAGTGGTAATGAGACCTCCGGCGGAAATATCGTGTCCGGCCAGGATCAAGCCTTTGTTGACTAACTCTTGAACGGCTAAGAATGCATCACGGAAATATTCCGGATTCTGTACGGTAGGTACTTCGTCACCAATTTTACCCAATGACTGGGCAAAGGCGGAGCCTCCCAATTTTAAGGAGTCGAAGCTGAAGTCAATATGGTAAAGAGTGGCTTTAGTATCATTCACTAATACTGGAGATACGACTTTCTTTACGTCAGAAACTTCGCCACCGGCAGATACAATGACAGTACCTGGTGCGATGACTTTACTTCCATCCGGATATTTCTGCGTCATGGAAAGTGAATCTTTACCCGTCGGAACATTGATTTGCAAAGCACAGCAGAAATCGCTTAATGCCTTGACTGCTTTGTAGAGACGGGCATCTTCTCCTTCTTGTGAACGGCAGGGCCACATCCAGTTGGCAGAAAGGGATACGCTATCCAGTCCATCGGTCAACGGTGCCCAGACAAGATTGGTCAATGCTTCGCTGACAGAGAGCACAGAGCCAGCTTCAGGATTGGCAAGTGCAGCTTGCGGAGCATGTCCTAAAGAAGTGGCAATGCCTTTTGTTCCGCGATAGTCCAAAGCTACTACACCGCAATCGCTTAATGGTAATTGCAGTTCGCCAACGCATTGTTGGCGGGCAATTTTGCCGGTTACGGAGCGGTCTACCTTGTTGGTCAGCCAGTCTTTGCAGGCAACGGCTTCCAATTGGAGTACGTTTGTCAGATATTCATGTAGTTTGGACAGTTCATATTGGGGCATTTCGTAGTGATGTTCTACAGTCTTATCCACCATGTAAGTCTTGGGAGAAGAACCGAACATCTGGTCAACGGCTAAATCAAAAGGACGGATGCCGTCAGCCTGTTGGAAAGCAAAGCGGTGGTCGCCCGTCGTTTCGCCTACCACATACATGGGAGCACGCTCGCGTTCGGCAATCTTGCGTACATGTTCGATAGCTTCTTCCTTGATAAGCAGTCCCATGCGTTCTTGGCTTTCGTTGGCTATAATTTCTTTGGCAGAGAGTGTCTTGTCACCAATAGGCAATTTGCTCATATCGATTAATCCGCCACATTCTTCTACCAATTCGGATAAACAGTTGACATGGCCAGCGGAACCGTGGTCGTGGATAGATACAACCGGGTTGGTCTCCTCTTCACAAAGGGCACGGACTACGTTATAAGCACGTTTTTGCATTTCGGCATTGGCACGTTGCACGGCATTCAGCTCGATGCCACTGCTGTATCGTCCTGTGTCTACAGAGGACACGGAGCCTCCACCCAGACCGATACGGTAGTTATCACCACCAATAACTACAATCTTGTTGCCGGCTTCAGGGTGTCCTTTCAGACAGTCACGTTCAGTACCATAACCAACGCCACCGGCTAACATGATTACCTTATCATATCCATAGACAGGGGCAGAGGCATTTTCCTGATGTTCGAATGTCAAGACGGAACCGCAAATCAGGGGTTGACCGAATTTGTTTCCAAAGTCGCTGGCACCGTTGGATGCTTTAATCAGAATCTGTTCGGGTGTCTGATATAACCATTTGCGTACGGGTAGAATTTCTTCCCATGAACGTTCTTCATCTGTTCGGGGATAGGAAGTCATGTAGACGGCGGTTCCGGCTATCGGCCACGAGCCTTTACCACCTCCCATACGGTCGCGTATTTCGCCACCAGTACCTGTCGATGCACCATTGAATGGCTCGACTGTGGTAGGGAAATTATGCGTTTCGGCTTTCAGTGAGATAACGCTCTTGATATCTTTGATTTGAAAGTAATCGGGTTTGGAGTGGTCTGCCGGAGCAAATTGTTCGATGACCGGACCTTCTGCAAAGGCTACATTGTCTTTGTAGGCAGAGATGATTTTATTTGGGTTTTCCTGCGTGGTTTTCTTTATCATCTGGAAGAGAGAGGACTCTTGTTCTACTCCATCGATGATGAAAGTTCCACCGAATATTTTGTGACGACAATGCTCTGAGTTGATTTGTGCAAAGCCGAATACTTCGCTGTCCGTCAACGGGCGGCCAAGGTCTTTTTCTACTTTCTTGAGGTAGTCCATTTCCTCTTTGCTGAGGGCAAGGCCTTCCTGTTCGTTATAAGCTTCCAAGTCTTCGATGTGAACGATAGGCTCGGGCTTACGGTTAGTTGTGAAAATATCTTGGTCAAGACCTTTGTACATGCGTTGTAGCATGGGGTCGTAGTCTGCATTTTCGTCTTTGACGGGGAAATATTCTTCGATGCGGAGGATGCCTGTGAGGCCCATGTTTTGGGTGATTTCTACGGCATTGGTACTCCACGGGGTAATCATTTCGCGGCGCGGTCCAACGAAACAGCCTTTCAGGTTATTTTCACTTTCAGGGGTAGCTTCTCCAAATAACCAGCAGAGTTTGTTACTTTCTGCCTGTGCAAGTGCGTGGTCGCATTCCACGGCTATCACACTTTGAGATGGGGTTCTGTAGAAAGAAATCATATTTTATAGCGCTAATGTGATTAATAGCTGAACTTTATGGTTGCAAATATAGTGATTTATGTATTCTTATTGATTATAGTTCAATAATTTCCTCCTTACAGATTGTCAATTTTTCTACTCCTTCTGTTGTTACTACCCAAGAGTTTTCGATACCGACAGGGCCTATTCCCGGCAAGACAATCTTTGGCTCGAGGGCAAAGACCATGCCCGGTTCCAGTTCTTGCTTCATACGGGGAGCGATGACGGGGGCTTCGTTGATTTCAAGGCCGATGCCATGACCGATGAATTTAGCCTTTTGACCCATCCCCATGAAATTATCTGCCAATCCTGCTTTCTCTACAATGTTGATGGCGGTGTTATACATATCTTCACAGACGGTACCGGGTTTGGCCATAGAGGTAACGGCATCTTGTATTTCTAGACAAATTTGATGAGCTGTGTATGCTTGTTCTGGCAGACGACCGATGGAGAACACACGGCTCATATCACCCATATATCCGTAAAAGTTTCCGCCCATATCTACCATGAAAGATTGTCCGGGTTGTAACAGTGTACCGTTAGCACCTCCGGGTAACGAGGGATCAAGACCTTCACCTCCTAATGCGAAGTCGTAAGGAGAAGGGGTAGCTGCATTGTCACCTGCCAACAGACTACCCATGAATATCTCCATACTTTGACCGAAGACACGGAAAATGCCTAAACAGCCTTCCAAACGCATGAGGCGTTCTATTTCGATGGAGAGTTGGCGGTCTGTCATGCCAGCTCGGTAAACAGATGGTATCTGTTCATAGGCTTTCGCATGGGCAATGCCTGAACGGCGGAAAGTTTCTATTTCCCAAAGAGTCTTCACGCTGCGTGCTTGGCGGATCAGTTTGCTTCCACAGGACAGTACCTCAGCTTCGGGGAAACAGATTGCCAAACGATTATATTCTGTGTAGGACAATTCGTCGCCTTCTAGCATGAGCTTGGTTGGCAAGGGGAGGCCACACTCTTTCAGCAAGTCGGGCAGTTGTTCCGGTTTCCGTATGGGGTGAATGTGTTCGCCTTCGATGTTGTTGGGGCGCTTGATAAATACATGTGCTGGAGCGTTTAACGGCAGGTAGAGATAGCCGCTCACTACACGTCCGTATGTGTATATCAGATTGACATTGCAGGTGATGAGTGCTGCATCTATGGATTGTTGTGCCATGAGGACGCGTATTTTATCGCGTCTCTGCTTTAATTCGGGTAGTAGCATGGTAGTAAGTGTTTGAGGTTGTTAGTTAATATGATGTTGTAATTGTCGTTTAGAACTCGCTTGTGAAATGGAACTTGATGTGCTTGAAGTCCGTTTGTGCCATTTGGAGCACGTAGCCGCTGTCTGCTAGGAATACATCACGGCCTTCGCGATCTTTGGCCATATATTGGTACTTGCGTTTCTTGAAAGCCTCCAGTTCGGCAGGGTCATCACTTTCTATCCAGCAGGCTTTGTAAAGACTGAGTGGCTCCCAGCGACATTTGGCATTGTACTCGTGTTCTAGACGATACTGAATGACTTCAAATTGCAGTTGTCCCACGGTACCGATAATCTTTCGTCCGTTGAATTGATTGACAAAAAGCTGCGCTACACCTTCGTCCATCAGTTGGTCGATACCCTTTGCCAGTTGTTTCTGTTTCATGGGGTCGGCATTCTCGATATATTTGAACATTTCCGGTGAGAAGCTGGGTAAACCGCGGAAGTGCAGGTGTTCGCCCTCGGTCAGTGTATCGCCAATTTTGAATGTACCGTTATCAGGCAGACCGATAATATCTCCTGCCCAAGCTTCGTCTACAGTCGTTTTTCGTTGTGCCATAAATTGTGTGGGACTGGAGAAACGCATCGTCTTGTCGTGCCGCACGTGGTAGTAGGGTACGTTGCGCGAGAACTTGCCGGAGCAAACTTTGCAGAAAGCAATGCACGAACGATGGTTAGGGTCAATGTTAGCAGTTATTTTGAAAATGAACCCGGTAAACTTAGATTCATCTGGTTGCACGGTACGTTCTTCTGCTTGTACAGGACGAGGACTGGGAGCAATTTCGACGAAGCAGTTCAGCAGCTCTTCTACACCGAAGTTGTTCAGTGCGGAACCGAAGAATACGGGTGCTACTTCACCTTTCAGGTAATCATCCACGTTGAATGTAGGATAGACGCCTTCTATCAGTTCCAGTTCTCCGCGTAGTTTGTCAGCCAAGGCTGTACCGATACGGTCATCCAGTTCTTTTGTTTGGATGTCTACTTGCACCTTTTCTGTGACCACTTGCTTGGACGGTTGGAAGAGGTTAAGGTTGTGTTCGTAGATGTTATAGACACCTTTGAAACGCGGGCCACTTTCGATAGGCCATGTCAACGGGCGCACCTGGATGACGAGTTCTTCTTCCAGTTCGTCCATCAAATCGAAAGGGTCTTTGGCTTCACGGTCCATCTTGTTGACGAAGATGATGACGGGCGTGTTGCGCATGCGGCATACTTCCATTAGTTTGCGGGTCTGCGTCTCCACACCTTTGGCACCGTCAACAACGATGATGACACTGTCTACAGCAGTCAGTGTGCGGTACGTGTCCTCGGCAAAGTCTTGGTGACCGGGGGTATCAAGGATATTTACCTTGTAATCGCGATAGTCAAACTCCATCACGGAGGTAGTAACCGAAATACCGCGTTGTTTTTCGATATCCATCCAGTCAGACGTGGCAGTCTTTTTTATCTTATTGCTTTTGACGGCGCCGGCCACTTGTATTTGTCCGCCGAACAGTAGAAACTTCTCGGTGAGTGATGTCTTACCTGCGTCAGGATGCGCCACGATGGCAAAGGTTCGTCTTCTTTCTATTTCGTTATTCATTCTTCTTATAATAGTAATTGAGTTATCTAATTCAGATGGACGCTGGTTCCTAATAAAGGTGCTTAAACTTCCATATCGAGCTAAAGCCTGTTACAAAGTCCTTATTCTTTGAGTTGGGCGATGCAACGTGCCAGACTTTCTTCCCAGTGGGGAATAGTGATGCCGTATGTTTGCTTAATTTTAGTTTTGTCTAGTACGGAGTAATGTGGACGAGATGCTTTCGCAGGATATTCATCCGTATGCAGGGGATTGACCCGACAGGTGGTGATACCTGCCAAACGGTGAATGGCCAGTGTAAAGTCGTACCACGAGCAGACACCTTCATTGCTGAAGTGATATATACCGGGCACAATGCCTTGCTGAATGATAGCAAAGATGGTTGTCGCCAAATCGTTGGCATAGGTGGGAGTTCCTATCTGGTCGAATATCACGCCCAATGTATCGCGTTCGCGCCCCAACCGGAGCATGGTTTTAACGAAGTTATTGCCAAAAGTGGAATATAACCACGCAGTACGGATAATTACAGCGCGACTGCAACGTTTCATCATCTCTTCTTCACCTGCTAGCTTTGTGCGGCCATATACTGTATTCGGACAAGTTGCAGCATCTTCTCTATAAGGGATATGGGCGGTACCGTCGAAAACATAATCTGTGGATATGTGTATAAGTGCAGCTCCGTAGGCTTCAGCGGCATCGGCTAAGTACCCCGGTGCTATGTGGTTCAGCTTGTCACAAAGTACTTCATCGTCTTCGGCTTTGTCCACAGCCGTATAGGCGGCACAATTCACAATGACATCAATGGCTTTGTCCGCCACGAATGCTTTCACAGCTTGTGCGTCACAGATGTCTAGTTCCTGTACGTCTGTGAAAAAATAAGTATGTTGAGGGCATCCGGTCGACAATATCTGCATTTCGTTGCCAAGTTGACCGTTGGCGCCGGTTACTAAGATGTTCATATCAATCGTCCAGTTTTAAGTCTCCTTTTCTGTCTTTGTCATAATAGTTGGCCAGTAACGAGAGAAAACTGCTGATGGCTTCCACTGCTCGCGTTGTTCCTTGGCTGATATCTTTCTTTTGCAAACGTAGCAAGAGTATGCCGTATAGTGCTTCGAAGCAGGTTTCCAGTTCCGGCTCGTCTTTGTGTCCATTCTTTTGTCGTAATTCCACGATGAAAGGCAGTGCCTTGAAGTATGCCGCGTTATAGAACGGATATTTAGTAGATGATAGCAGGACACCGTGTAGTTCTGTCAGATTTTGAATGACATTGCGGTTTATTTGTAAATGTCCTTTCTCTGTCACATTCTCGGCACGCATCATGTCGCACAGATTGCCATACCACTCTTCCAGTTCAGGGCGTTCTTCTTCCGGATATCGGCTGATGACATTTTGCCGCAGGCAGTCAATGTCACATCTGTTGGCGCGCAGCAAGTCCTCCACCTGCCACATATATATAAGGTATTCGGCAATGTTTTTTTCTTTTAAAATCCTTGATACTTTCATGTCGGTTATCAACTAATACAGGGATTCCCCCATCAATGTAAATGCCAGTCCCACGATGGAGACGATGACCACAATGCTTCCGATGATGCGGTTGAGTATCCAGATGCCTCGAAGGTTGAAGTGCGCCCGCACTTTGTTGACAAAATACGTGATGCCAAACCACCACGAGAGTGCTCCCATGGCGATAGCTACATAGCCAGTAACCGTTTCGGATACTAATGCACCGTTCCCTACAAACGAGAAGCGGGCAAAGAGTCCCACAAACAGAAAGATGATGAGCGGATTGGAAAGTGTCACAAAGAAAGCTGTGACAAGATTGTGCAGATAAGTACCTTTATTTCCCGATGGTGGCCTGAGTGACTTTACTGGATTACTGCGGAACGTGTATACGCCAAATGCCAATAACAGGATACTGCCGAACAGCTGTAGATAGAAGATATTTTTGTTAACGTAGTCGAATACGAAACTCATTCCGTAACCTGTCAGCAGGGCATAGCAAAGGTCACTCATTGCCGCACCGATACCCGTTACGAAGCCGTACCATCGTCCCTTGTTTAGCGTGCGCTGGATGCACAGCACCCCCACGGGGCCCAATGGCGCTGATACGATGACACCGATGATGAATCCTTTCCACAAGATGTCAATTATGGTCTCAATCTGAATCATGTTTGCAAATATCGGACTAATTCGTGAAACTACAAAATCTTTTGACCGGGCGCTCAGAACAGGAATCTCAGAATGTCGTTGAAGTTGGCCCAGAGCAACAGGGCAAACAGGAGGAACATGCCGACCATCTGTGCCCGTTCCATAAACTTGTCGCTGGGCTTGCGGCGGGCGATGATTTCGTAGAGCAGGAATAGAACGTGCCCCCCGTCCAGTGCCGGGATGGGCAGAATGTTCATAAAGGCAAGGATGATGCTGAGGAATGCCGTCATGTACCAGAACTGGTGCCAGTCCCATGTGGCGGGGAAGATACTACCAATGGTGCCGAATCCGCCTAACTGCTTGGCGCCTTCTTTGGAGAAGAGATATTTCATTTGGTCGACGTACCCCGCCAGTGTATTGACGCCTAATTTAATGCCGGCAGGGAATGAGGAGAAGAAGGTGTACTCTTCCTGTACTACGGGCATCAGCCGACTGGTACGTTGCTCTGGAAATACGCCAATCTTAAAAGCGGAATCAGCCTCTACAGTCAGGTTGTGGGAGATACCGTCGCGTATATAAGTTAGGTTGACGCGGCGTAAGGCTGTATGCAGGCTGTCATTTGTAGTCGTTTGGGCTTCTTTGCGGCGTACATCCATAGCTTGGAGAAAGTCGAGAAAAGAGATGCTCCGCCCGTCCATGTGTGTGATGCTGTCGCCCGGCATCAGTCCGGCCAATTGGGCGGGACTGCCGGCCACAAGGCTGTCCACCATATAGGGGTAGCGGAAGTCGGCAAAGCGAGTGCTGTCTGCCAGCAGGCGGTCCATCAGTCCTTCGGGGATGTAGACAGAGGCTTCTTGTCCGTCGCGGCGCACGGTGACTTGGCGGGCGTCCACGATGGCTGTCAGCAGGTCGCCCCCCATGCGGTCGAACGGTTTGCCGTCGGCGGAGATGAGTATGTCTCCATCCTTAAAGCCTACATTGTGCATTGTCTCGTTGAAGTCCATGCCTAGCGGTGCTTTCTGCACGGGGATGTACGAGTCACCCCACGCAAAGAGTATCATGGAGTAGATGAACAATGCCAGCAGGAAGTTGAACAGTACGCCTCCTACCATGATGAGTAGTCGTTGCCATGCGGGCTTGGCGCGGAATTCCCACGGCTTGACGGGTTGTTTCATCTGTTCCGTGTCCATCGATTCATCTATCATGCCGCTGATTTTGACGTAGCCGCCCAAAGGTAACCATCCCATAGCATATTCTGTCTCGCTTTTTTTCGGCTTGAACTTGAAGAGGGTGAACCATGGGTCGAAAAAGAGGCAGAATTTCTCTACTCGCGTTTTGAACAGGCGGGCGAAGAGAAAGTGCCCCATCTCGTGGATGATGACGAGCAGCGAAAGGCTCATGATGAGTTGCAATGCTTTTATTAAGAATGTTTCCATTTGTCTCTAAATATTACTTTCTTAAGTTAGATGTTTCTTTCTTCTCTCTGCTATTATAAGTTGTTGATATACAATTGGTTGTTTGTTTCTTTTGACAGACCTTCCGTTAAGTCTTAGCGGTAGCAGTTTCGTTTAATCCTTCCGAAATCTCCGTTGTAGTTGACGAGATAAGATGTTACTTTTACCTCTCGTTTGTTAATATTTCTTCTGTTATGCGACGGGCTTCGGTGTCGGTCTGCACATAGTCTTCATATGTCGGCTTTCGGATGAAGTTGACGCGTTGCATGGCTTCAGCGATGACATCGCTCATGTCGAGAAACGATATGCGATCTTGCAGGAAAGCTGCGACACAGATTTCGTTGGCAGCATTGACGATGCAAGGCATATTACCTCCTTGATTTAGAGCTTCATAGGCTAATGCTAAATTTCGGAAGCGTTGCAGGTCGGGCTGCTCAAAGGTGAGCGAGGTGCAAGTGCGGAGGTCCAGCCGTGGGAACGAAGCGTGCAGTCGGTCGGGGTAGGAGAAGGCATACTGAATGGGCAACCGCATGTCCGGCATGCCCAGTTGTGCCTTGATGGCTCCGTCCTCGAACTGCACCATCGAATGGATGACCGACTGCGGGTGTACCACCACTTCAATCTGTTCCGGCTGTACGCCGAACAGCCAACGGGCTTCAATGACTTCGAACCCTTTGTTCATCATCGTGGCCGAGTCTATCGTAATCTTTGCGCCCATCTGCCAGTTGGGGTGATGCAGCGCCTGCTCTTTGGTGACAACCGCCAACTGTTCGCGACTGAACGTGCGGAATGGACCACCGGAGGCAGTCAGTATCACTTTCTCTATCGGATTACCCACCTCTCCAGTCAGACATTGGAATACGGCCGAATGCTCCGAGTCAACGGGCAGGATAGGTGTTCCGTTCACCCGTGCCAGTTCGTTGATAAGTTCTCCGGCCACTACCAGCGTCTCCTTGTTGGCCAGTGCTATCGGCTTTCGGGCACGGATGGCATTCATGGTGGGGCGCAGTCCGGCGTAACCCACCATTGCCGTCAATACCATGTCGATGGGGGCTTCTTGTACAATCTGGCACAAGGCATCCATACCCGCATACACTTTGATGGGGAGGTCGGACAAAGCTTCTTTCAAATGCTGATAATGTTGCTCGTCGGCTATCACCACAGCTTCCGGCTGATGACGGCGTGCCTGTGCGATGAGTTCCTCCACGCGATGGTTGGCCGTCAGCACATACGCCTCGTATTGGTCCGGATGCTCTTCAATGACTTGCAGAGCCTGCGTACCGATGGAACCTGTGGAACCGAGTATGGCTATCTGTTTCTTCATTTCGTTATCTGAGTCTGTTATTCATTAAAACACGATATATCTCTCCGGATTGACAGCCTGTCCCTTGTGCCATAGCTCAAAGTGCAGATGCGGTGCAGTGGCCTGCATACCGGTACTGCCTGCCAAGGCGATGGCTTCTCCTCCTTTCACCGTGTCTCCCTCGCGTTTCAGCAGGGCGTTACAGTGCTTGTAGATAGAGATAAGGTCCTGACTGTGCTGTATTTGTATGACATATCCCGTTTCGGCAGTGTAGGCACTCAATATGACGGTGCCGTCCAACGTAGCAAGCACACTTTCATCGGGAGTGGCGGCAATGTCGATACCGAAGTGCCGTTCATTGGGGTTGAATGTGGTCGTTATCATACCACGTGTCGGGCGGTAGAAGTTCAATCCCTCTACTTCCGGATGCGCGGCAATGGTTGTGAGGTTGTATTTTTCGCTTTCTTCATAACGGCGGCGGAAATCCATCTCTCGTTGTGTGCGTTCCATTAGCGAGTCTCGCCGCAAATAGGTCAGCGAGTCGATGGAGCGTACTGTGTCGGCTTTCACCTCTCCGCGGAAGATATCTTGTATGTTGGCAATGTACAGATCCTGACGATGCAGCAGCTTCTGTAAAGAGTCGAGTCGCAGGGCATTTTGCACGATTTGGGTACGTATTTCGCTGTTCATGTATCCCGGCAAATAGTTACGTAGCGGGGTGAAAGCGACGATAAGCGAAGCGATGAGAAAGAGCACCACCAAGACGCAAACCAGCACACTGAGTCCGTTCAGCTTCGATACACGCAGGCTGATGACATCCGTGAGTGTATTCTCATTGGTCACCGTCAGGCGGTATTTGAAGCGGATGTTGCTCCAGAAAGGTTTTTTATGTCGTTTCTTCTTGTAAGGTGCCATATCTTTTGTTGTCAAACTTCTTCGGCTGTATCCAGTGCCAGCAGTCCTTCCGGCAGGCTGACCGTAATGATGCGGTGTGTGCGGTCGATGCCCAAGATGAATTCCTCTTGTGCCGGTACAAGCAGTTCCTCACCTTTGTGGTCAACGACGAAAAGGACATTGACTGTCGCTGTATCCACACCAGTTATCTGTCCCAATTCGCCATGATGTACCTCCTCCATGCGGAAGCCGACGAAGTAATTCCAGGTCAGTTCACCGGCATCGGCACTCTCTTCGGCATGTTTCACGGGGAAATAGACCTCGACGTTGGTAAATCGGCGTGCCTGTTCTGTGGTATCGATACCTTCTAACTTCACCAGCGCTGTCGTATTCGAGCGGAAACGGTACTCTTCCAAATAGAAAGGCACCGGTATGCCGTCCATCAGGCAGATGATGTAATCAGCTTCCACGCGGTCGAAAATGTCGTCCGTAAAAGTAAACTGCAACTCGCCTTTCACCCCGTGCGGTTTGTTCAGTACACCTATTTTATATATATCTTCTCTTTTAATCATTATATTCTTGTAATTCTTGCGCCGATGGCGTTCAGTCGTCCTTCGATGTTCTGGTACCCGCGGTCTATTTGCTCGATGTTGTGTATGCGGCTGATGCCGTCGGCACTCATGGCTGCAATTAGCAGGGCGATGCCCGCACGGATGTCCGGCGATGTCATGTTGCCTCCTCGCAGGCGGAATTCCCGGTTATGGCCGATGACGACGGCACGGTGCGGGTCGCACAGAATGATTTGTGCACCCATATCTATCAGCTTGTCCACAAAGAACAGTCGGCTTTCAAACATCTTTTGGTGGATGAGTACGCTACCTTTGGCTTGTGTAGCCACTACCAGCATCACGCTGAGCAGGTCAGGAGTCAATCCCGGCCAAGGTGCATCGGCGATGGTCATGATGGAGCCGTCGATAAAAGATTCTATTTCGTAAGTTTCCTGTGCTGGCACATAGATGTCATCTCCCCGTTGCTCCAGTTGGATGCCCAACCGTCGGAAACTTTGTGGAATAATGCCCAGATTCTCGTGCGATACATTTTTAATGGTCAGTTCGCTCTGGGTCATGGCCGCCATGCCGATGAAACTGCCCACCTCAATCATATCCGGCAGAATGGTATGTTCCGTACCGTGCAGCGATTCGACTCCTTCGATAGTCAATAGGTTGGAGGCAATGCCTTCAATGTGCGCCCCCATACGGTTCAGCATGTGGCACAACTGTTGCAGATAGGGTTCGCAGGCCGCATTGTAGATGACGGTTTTCCCTTTGGCCAGCACGGCAGCCATGACAATGTTTGCCGTACCCGTCACCGAGGCTTCGTCCAGCAACATCCGGGCACCTTTCAGCTCTTTGGCTGCTATTTCGTACACCTCCCGTTCTTCATTGTACTGGAAGTCCGCTCCCAGATTTTGGATGCCGATGAAGTGCGTATCCAGTCGCCGGCGTCCTATTTTGTCTCCACCCGGTTTCGACAACATCGCCCGTCCGAAGCGTGCTACCATAGGCCCTATCAACATGACGGAACCGCGTAGAGTAGAACATTTTCTTAAAAAATCATCACTTTCCAGATAGTTAAGGTCCACATGGTTGGCGCGGAAGCTGTACACATCAATACCCAGTTTGGAGACAGTAACCCCCATTTCACGCATCAGTTGGATGAGATTGTTTACATCCAGTATGTCAGGGATGTTATGCACAATTACTTCTTCATCTGTCAGCAGTGTGGCACAGATGATTTGCAGCACTTCATTCTTGGCTCCTTGCGGATGAATGTCGCCTTTCAGGCTATGTCCTCCCTCTATTACGAATGATGCCATATCTTAAGAAAATGGTGGTGAAGAAATGTCAGTCTTTTGACTGAAACTTCTTCCGGTTGATATTGAAATTATTTCCTCGATTGTTATTGCGGTTAGCACCCTGTACACGCGGACGATAGTAGATGTCGATTCGTTCTTTCATCAGTTTCAGAAGCTCCGGTGTCAGTTGCAGGCGTCCGCCCGACAGTTCGGCCAGGTCGTCGGCTATTTTATTGTCTTCTACCGTGTCTTTGTTCCACGTCATGTAGTCTTTCTTCATGTGGTTGCAGATAAGCGCCACCAGATTGTTCTTCTCGTCTCCTTCGGGCAACTCACACGCTTTCTCTATCAGTACCTCCAGTGTGCGTCCGTAGTGACGATAACGTATTTTGGTATAGGGATAAGGCACCGGATTGGGAGCCGTGTTGAGGTTGTCTTTGCGGATAATTTCATACGGATAATCAATGTCCAGTTTGAAATCGGACATGATAGCCAGATGATCCCACAATTTATGCTTGAAGTCGGGCACATCACGCAGGTGAGGAAACATCCCTCCCATGATATTGATGATTGTATTGGCACAGCGTTGGCGTTCTGCGCGGTCTTCTATGGTCAGTGCATAGTCTACCATGTTCTGAATACTGCGTCCATACTCCGGCAGGGGCATTTTCTTTTGTTGGGTGTTATATTGCATGTTGATAATAGTTGTTGGTTAGTAGTCAGTATTTTCAATAATGGCTGTTGTGATTATCATCTCATCAGATGAGCTTTTTAGGTTTTCCGGCTACAAATTCTTTCAGGTAAAACGGTTCGAAGTAAGCCACATCCTTGAAATCCTCTTCGGCAATCGCTTTTTCTGCGAGGGGGAACATCATTTTTGCCAGCGGGCGTATGTCATCAATGAAATGGGCGTTGGAATGCGTGATTTTCTCTTTGCATTTCGCCGCTCCGTCACCAAAGAAGTAAACAGGCCCTTGTTCCAGATATTCGGCGTATGAATGCTCATCTACGATGTCGGCATTGATGTCGCGTACCGGACGCAAGGCACGGTCGTAGATAGCGGCATATACCTCCATTCGGCGGGCGTCTATCATGGGGCAGAGCAGGGCGTCGTCCGGCAATTCATCGTGATAGAGCAATACAGGCACACATTGTATCTTTAATGTCGGAATACCGATTAATTTCAGATTGCGTCCGTAGCATATACCTTTTGCCATAGATACCCCGATGCGCAGGCCGGTATATGAACCGGGTCCGCAGCTGACGGCTACGGCATCTAACGGCATGGCATGACTGTCAACAAACGATAACGCTTCATCTACAAATACCCCTAACTGCACGGCATGTGACGGCCCTTGCAAGTCTTCTTTGGTAAAGATATTTTGTCCGTCTTCGCTCACTGCTACAGAACAAACCGATGTTGATGTTTCAATATGCAGAATGCATGACATAAGTTCTCTCCTATATATAATAATGAGGTGACAAATTTACGGCATTATTTGCAAATACGCAAAATGAAATGCATCAACTTGCCACCTCAGGTGTGATAGCTATGGCTAAGGAATTCAGCGAACGGCGCGCAGTTGCAGTGTAGCCGGTTTCACCCCTTTGGCCTTGGCCTGGAATGTGATTTCGCCTTCCTGTTCACCGGACTGTACTATGGCCGTGAGTTGGCCGCTGAAAGCCGGCATCTGTTTCAGGTGGAACAGGTCGAGGCTGGTGGCATCGCCATTGGCTGCTGCGCGGTAGCTGCCGGCACCTTTGACGGAGAACTTCACCATGCGGTTGTCTGTCGGGCAAAGGTTGCCATCCTTGTCCACTACGCGGATGGTGATATAAGCCAGGTCCTTGCCGTCGGCAGACAGTTCGGTGCGGTCGGCTGTTACCTCCAGATGATGAGGTTTGCCGGCGGTGCGGATAACCTTTTCGTCGGCTGGCTTGCCGTTGGCATCATACGCCACCACTTTCACTTCTCCCGGTTCGTAAGGTACATCCGTCCACATCAACCGATAGCGGCGTTGCAGCCATAAAGAGTCTTTGCCTTGACGTGCACGGGCTTTATCGGCAGTCAGCTTGCGCTGCTTGCCATAACTCTTCCCGTTTACAAACAATTCCGCTTCGGGATAGCTGGTGTAAACAAACACGGGTGTGTTTTCTCCTTCTCTTCCCGGCCAGGTCCAGTGAGGCAACACGTGCAGGGTAGGTGATGTCTTGTTCCACAAACTGCGATAGAGGTAGTACCGGTCTTTGGGCAGACTGGCCAAGTCGATAATGCCGAACAAAGAGCTGTGGCTTGGCCACGCATCGGTGTCGTATGGAGAAGGTTCTCCCAGATAGTCGAATCCTGTCCAGACGAATTGCCCGATAGTCCACGGGTAATCTTCGGCCAACGCAAAGTCCTCGTCCGGCACGTTGGACCATGCACAGTGTTCCAAATCATATCCGGAACTTTGGTGGTCCTCATATTTGGCATCGCCTTTTTTCTCTACCGGAAACTTATAGACTCCGCGTGAACTGACGGTAGAGGATGTCTCAGAACCGAGCACGATGTTCTGCGGCAGTTTGCCGTAGGCTTCTACATAGCGGTGGGCACGGTAGTTAAAGCCCGGCACATCCAGCATGGCGGCAAAACCGTTGGCAAGGACACAGCTCACTTGGTCCATACCGCAGGTCACAGGGCGTGTCGGGTCTTCCCGGTGGCAGATGTCTTGCAGGAACGAAGCTACCTTATATCCTTCGGGACTGCACTGGGTAGGAACTTCATTGCCGATGCTCCACATCACTACGGAAGGATTGTTGCGATAGTGGTGTAGCATGTTCACCATGTCCCGTTCTGCCCATTCGTTGAAATAGCGGTGATAGCCGTTTTCACATTTGGCAATGTCCCATTCGTCAAAGGGTTCCAGCATCATCATGAAACCCATTTCGTCGCAAAGGGCTACCAGTTCGGGCGCCGGCATGTTGTGTGCGGTACGAATGGCGTCGCATCCCATTTCTTTCAGCAGCGTGAGTTGACGGCGGAGTGCTGCCACGTTCACAGCGGCTCCTAAAGGACCGAGGTCGTGATGATTGCATACGCCCTGGAACTTGCGGTGTTGTCCGTTGAGAAAGAAACCTTTGTCCGCTACCAGCTCGATGCTGCGGATGCCGAAGCGTGTCGTATATTCATCCGTTTTTTGTCCGTCCACATAGATGCCGGAAACGGCCTTGTATAGATGAGGCGTTTCGGGTGACCACAAAGCCGGAGCGTCTATCAGGAAGTTCTGCTCAAAAGGCTTTCCGTGATTGATTTTGCGGGTATTGTCTTTGCGCGCCACCACTTTCCCGTCGGGTGAGAGGATTTCCGTCACGATGCGTATATCGCGGTCGCCGGCATTCTCTACGGTTGTCAGCAGGCGGATGGACGCATATTCGGCAGACACATGAGGCGTCGTAATCTGTGTGCCCCACACCGGAACATGCACCGGTTGGGTGGTTACCACATGCACGTGCCGATAAAGTCCGGCACCGGGATACCAGCGGGACGATTGCGGACGGTTTTCCAAACGGACGGCCAGCACATTACGTTTCCCGTCTGCATTCAGTAGCGGCGTGACGTCGCAGTGGAAAGAATTGTAACCGAACGGCCAGAAACACGCCTCTTTCCCGTTGACATACACGCGGGCTTCACTCATGGCGCCGTCGAACACTAACGAAGTCCGGCGTCCGGCCGGAACGTCGAAAGTCGTGCGATACCAGCCCACACCCACGTAGGGCAGTCCTCCGGTGCGACCGGTTTTGACGGAGGCTTGCGATTCAAAGTTTTGGGTAATGGCCACGTTCTGCAAGTCGTGGTTACGGTCGAAAGGTCCGTAGATTGCCCAGTCATGAGGTACTGTCACCTCTTCCCAGCGGCTGTCGTCATAAGCCGGTTGCACGGCTTCGGGCACGTCGCCTTTGGTAAACCGCCAGTTCTTTTCAAGAGACTGTTCAAGGCGCTGCGCTTGTATGCTGCCTGCCATTCCCCACAGGACGGCAAGTAAAATCAGTGTTTTCTTCATATTAATAGCCTTTGACGTTATTTAAATGCTTCCATTATCACCGTAGGACGGCCGTCTTCGGTGAACGCTCCCAGTCTGTATTGGCTGGGTTTGCATTCCGGTTCCCAGTAGAACACGCCTTTACATCTGCCGTTCGTATTTTCCCGGCATTCTTGCAAGATGCGTGCCAGTTGCCGTTTGCCTTCCTGCAAGACTTCGCTGCTGGCTATATTGCCCTGTGCATCGGCACATTCCATGCCGGTTTCTACCACCATCACGTCGCAATCGTACCGGTTACTTACGTTTTTGATGTTGGCGATACACTCGTTAATCGTGCGGTCGGGCGTATATTCACTGTGTTCCTGCATGGTCCAGTAGGGGTAGAGGGACATACCAATCATATCCCATTTGCCACCGTTCTTTTTCAACTCATCGAAGAACCAAGTGTATAGTCCGGAATCATATCCGTTGTCCAAATGTACAATAACAATGGCATCGGAAAAAACGGATTTCACAGCATCATAGCCCACATTGATGAAGGCAGCCAAATTGGCCCAGTTGGCCCGGTATTTCACAGCTTCGGAAGTGCTGCCGGAGTCCTTGACGTCACATTCGCGTATGTCATACGAAGCACCGCTCAATGCCTGGTCTTCGTCCCACAGCATGCCCGGGCGTATTTCATTGCCCACTTGCACCCATTTGGGGGTTACACCGGCTGTTTTCAGTGCGTTAAGCACGTCTGTAGTGTGGTCGTTGATGGCTTTCTTCAGGTCGTCCAAGTTCAGGCCTTTCCACGATGCGGGCTTGTGTTGCTGTCCGGGGTCTGCCCACCAGTCACTGTAGTGGAAGTCCACCATGACGTCCATACCCAAGTCACGGGCTCGTTTGGCTTTCGTCACCAAATCTGTCGTGTTACACCAGTTGTCATGTTCTTTCGGATCTACCCACACCCGCAGGCGGATGGCGCTCAGTCCCAGTTCTTTCATTAATGCCGTACATTCCCGTTCCTCGCCGTTTGCGTTGTAGAAACGGTGTCCGTTACTTTCCAGCTCGGTTACCCAGCTGATGTCAGCACCTTTCACAAACGTAGTGGTGACTTCTTCACCGGGGTCATTTCCTTCGTCGTTGCCTTTCTCATTGGAAGAACCACTGCAAGCGGTCAGCATCAGTGCGCTTCCCAGCAGAAACGCTAAAAAATTAAAATGTCTCATGGTACTTATTTTTTGATGAAACGTATGCGTTATAAGGCTAATTGAAAGATTTCGCGGCTGTCCTGCCGGGTTAATTTCACGTAATTGCCTACCCGTTCACCTTTATTGCGGTGCAGGCTCTCCGTCAACCGATCGATGTCGGGCTGTTCCACGCCCAATTCGCTGAACGTCAGCGGTAATCCCAACGAGTGGAAAAAGTCGCGCAGCCGTCGGATGCCTTCCATTGCCACGGCTTTCTTGTCATCGGAAACGGGTACGTCCCACACACGGATGGCATATTGGGCGATTTTATCTACGTGGTGTTCGGCCATCCAGGTCATCCACGCCGGGAATATCACCGCCAGACCGGCACCGTGCGTCACGTTGTAGAGGGCACTTATTTCGTGTTCTAAGAAGTGCGACGCCCAATCTTCCTCACAGCCCACGCCGCATGTCCCGTTGTGTGCCACCATGCCTGCCCACATCAGGTTGGCACGGGCACCGTAATCGGTCGGATGGTTTATCGCTTTGGGAGCTTCGGTGATGATGGCTTTCAGTACGCCTTCACACATGCGGTCGGCCACTTCCACTTCTTGCGTATTAGTGAAATAGCGTTCCATGATGTGTGCCATCATGTCTGCTACGCCGCACGCCGTCTGGTAGGATGGTAGGGTAAAGGTCAGCTCCGGATTCATGATGGAAAAGACAGGGCGCAGATGTTCCGGAACGCGCAAACTGAGTTTTTGCAGTCCGTCCAGCTTGGTGATGACCGTATTGCCGGAGCCTTCGCTACCTGCGGCAGGGATTGTCAGTACCACGCCCACCTTCAGGGCTTGGGTCACTTGTGCCTTCCCAATGTAGAAATCCCAAAAATCGCCGTTGTAGGGCACACCTGCGGCAATGGCTTTGGCGGTGTCTATCACCGAGCCGCCTCCTACTGCCAGCATCATGTCGGCCTGCTCTGCCCGACAGAGGCTGATGCCTTCGTACACCTTCGTGTCAACCGGATTCGGCTGTATGCCGCCTAATTCACAGTAGGTGATGCCGGCCGTTTGTAAGGCCTGCTTCACCCGGTCTAGTAGTCCGCTGCGCACTACCGAGCCACCGCCATATACAATCATTACTTTGTGTGCACCGTGCTTGCGTGCCAGTGCGCCTACTTGCTGTTCTGTGTTCCGTCCGAAAACGAATTCTGTAGGACTGTAGAAAACGAAATTATTCATGGTTATCGGGTTTAATGGAGACGAGTTTGTTCCACACCTGCGGATGCAGGAAGTAGCGTACATCTTTGCCGGCTTTCATCGCTTTACGGATAAATGTGGCGCTGATGTCGAACACCGGCGCATCCGTCAGCTGCACATGCTCGGGCAGCGTTTCTTTGTTTACGGGATAGCCCGGGCGGGGGTAAATAAGGATGTGATTCTCACGGATGATGCGTTCGTGTTCGCGCCAGCGTGGAAAGAGTTGCCAGTTGTCTGCTCCGATGATGAGGTGAAAGGTGTCTGCGGGATATGCTTTGTGCAATTCTTCCAGCGTATGTACGGTGTAAGAGGGGCGTGGTAAGTGAAATTCAAAGTCCGAAGCCCGAAAGCAAGGATAGCCCTCTGTAGCGATTTTCACCAGCTCGAGGCGCAGTTCGTCGGGCATCAGCAGAGCGTCTTGTTTCAGCGGGTTGCGGGGAGAAACCAGAAACCACACTTCGTCCACATATCCATATTCGCACAGGTAGTTTGCCAGTGCCAGATGGCCGATGTGTATCGGGTTGAACGACCCACTGAAGATGCCCACATTCATACCGGTCAGATTTTTCTTTTCCGCAAGGCTTTCCATGCCAATACGGCATTGTAGATACAGAAAATGGATACCAACAGCATAGCTATGGCTATGGTTGGCTCGTTATAGTAGAGATGGACGGCACCTATTACTAACGCGCATATACAGAGTATGCAGTTGATGATAAGCAGCATCTTGTTGAGGCGCGGGTTGTTGTTGCGGGGTGCCAGTTGGTTTTTCAGACCGCCGTTTTCGTAATGGTTCATGTGGATAGGAATTGAGTGATTAGACGAAGTGCCTCCGCTTTGGCCGTCTCCAGATCATCATTAATAATAATGTGATCGAACTTGGGCGCAAAGCTCAGCTCATATTGTGCCTTGGCAATGCGGGCATCGATGACTTCGGGCGCATCCGTGCCCCGGCCTTCCAGACGGTGGCGCAGTTCTTCGATGGAGGGCGGTTGGATAAAAAGGGATAGGGCGCGGTCGCCGTAGTGCTGCTTGATGTTGCATCCGCCTACCACGTCGACATCGAAGATGATGTTCTGCCCTTCGTCCAACTGACGTTCCACCTGCGATTTCAACGTGCCGTAGAACCGGTCTTTATAGACTTCCTCATATTCCAGAAAATCGCCGGCGGCGATGCGCTGGCGGAACTCTTCGGGTGAGAGGAAGAAATATTCCACTCCATTCTGCTCTGTGCCGCGCGGTGGGCGACTGGTGGCAGATATGGAGAATGACAGGTTCAGCCCCTGCGTCAGCAGGTAGTTGATGATGGTCGATTTACCCGACCCCGAAGGTGCGGAAAATATGATAAGTTTACCCATTTGTATCTTTACATAACGTTCAACACCTGTTCTTTTATTTGTTCCAGTTCGTCTTTCATTTGTACGACAATCTTCTGCATTTCGGCGTGATTGGACTTGCTGCCCAGTGTATTGATTTCGCGTCCCATTTCCTGGGCAATGAATCCCAGTTTCTTGCCTTGTCCACTGCCGGTTTCAAGGGTACTGATGAAGTATTTCAGGTGGTTGCCCAGTCGTTGTTTCTCTTCATTGACATCCAATTTCTCGATGTAATAAATCAGTTCCTGCTCCAGACGGTTTTTGTCGTAATCCACGCTGATGGTCTTTTCCAGCGTTTCCACAATACGTTCCTTTATTTTACCTACACGCTCTTTTTCATAGGGAGTTACTTCTTCCAGCAAACGGCTGATATTGGCAATTTTTTCGCGGAATTTCTTCTCCAATGCGATACCTTCCTGTTTGCGAAATTCCACCAATTGGACAATGGCCTCTTGTATGGCGTTGCGGGCAGCTGTCCATTCTTCCTCGTCCAGTTCCTGTGTCTCGTTCTTCACCATAACGTCCGGTAAACGGAGTAAGGTGGTAAACCAATCTGCCGGTTCGGGTATGCCCATGGTGGCAGACAGATGCTTGATGCGTTCATAGTATGCTTTCATCAATTCTTCACTGATGGGAGTGGCTGATTGTGCAGCGTCACTTTTATCTACCCACAGGCTGAAGTCTACTTTCCCGCGTTCCAATGTTTTGGCTATTTCGTTGCGTATTTCCATCTCCTTTTCCCGATAGGCTGGTGCTATGCGTGTGGAGAGATCCATCGCTTTACTGTTAAGCGACTTGATTTCTACATTTATTTTTTTACCGGGCAGTTCGACAGTCGCTTTGCCGTAACCCGTCATGGATTGTATCATAATGTTTTTATTAGTTTTTTACAAAGGTAACGGTTTCTGGAATAATTTGGAGATGTTTTTTATCCTTTTTCAGTAAAAAAGTCGGGTAAATTGCTGATAAATGTCTTTGTCCGCGATTTGAAGTAGGGAAGAAGTTTCTCGCGCGCGTACATATATATTATTGTATAGTAATCCCATTTGTCATGTGTAGCGGAGCCCGCAGGGCGTAGCCGAAACATCTTCCTTATGCGGATGTACTGAAAAATGTGTACAAAAAATGGGCGTATAGTAAGCCGTTTGCTCCGAAGCCTTTCGGCTTTTGTTCCGAAGCCTTTGGGAGCGCGCTCCGAATATATATCGTTCGTGCTCCGAAAGGCTTCGGAACAACCCCCTGTCACAGTGTCTTCTGAGCGGGTGTGAGGGTGGATTTGTGTAAAGTAATGTATTTATACAAAACGACGAGTGTGAAAGCAGTGATGTATATTCTTAAGGTGTAGCTTTCTTATACCGGGAGGCTGTAACGGAACATTTGGAAAGCCGTTTCCATGCTGTTATGCAATTGCACGAAAACGATTGCATCACCAAAATGTAACATTTCGCATTTAAGTGGTACGTTTTTATTTAGTCTGAGATATATTTGCACTAATGAAAGTGCGTATCAGTACGGAAAAACATCAAAACACCGCAAAGAAACGCATTATTCTGATAAGAGAATAATAATTTATATTGTTAACTTTAATTTTTAAATGCATGAAGCAAGTTAATCTTAGAATCTATCGGACGATTCTTTCCTTGTTAATGGGATTATTCTTGTCTGTAGGCGCTTATGCACAAACTATTTCCGTCCGAGGGCATGTGAAGGATGCCATGGGCGGCGTGATAGGCGCGAACGTCGTGGAGAAAGGTAACGCGACGAATGGAACAATTACCGATTTGGACGGTAACTTTACGCTGACGGTTCCCCAGGGGGCTACGTTAGTGATTTCGTTTATCGGTTACAAGACGCAGGAAGTGGCTGCTGCCCCGTCGGTGACGGTGACGCTGCAAGACGACACGGAACTGCTGAGCGAGGTGGTGGTCATCGGTTACGGCCGTGCCAAGAAAAGCGATATGACCGGTTCGGTGACCGCCATCAAGCCCGACGACATCAACAAAGGTCTTCAGGTGAGCGCCCAGGACATGATTCAGGGCAAGATTGCCGGTGTGAACGTGCAGACCAACGGCGGTGAGCCGGGCGGAGGATCCAGCATCCGTATTCGTGGCGGTTCTTCACTGAATGCCAGCAACGACCCGTTGATTGTCATCGATGGATTGGCAATGGATAATTATGGCATGCAAGGCATGTCGAACCCGTTGAACTTGGTGAACCCTGCCGACATCGAGAGCTTTACGGTGCTGAAGGATGCATCTGCCACCGCCATTTACGGTAGCCGTGCGTCGAACGGTGTCATCATTATTACTACCAAGAAAGGCCGTAAGGGCATGAAGCCGACGGTTACTTACAATGGAAACGTCTCTTTCAGTAAGGTGGTTAATACGTTGGATGTGCTCAATGCCTCGGAATATATGGATTACATCCAGCAGAAGACCGGCTTGAGCGATGAAGAATGGTTGGCAAGCGATTATTATGCAAATATGGGTTATTACTCCGCTTACAATGCCGACGGGACGCCTGCCGCAGGAGCCGAGCATCTGTTTGCCGATACGGATTGGCAGGACGAAATCTACCGGACGGCTATCAATACCGACCATAACATAACGTTGACCGGCGCATGGAAGAACCTGCCCTACCGCGTCAGCTTCGGTTATACCAACCAGCAGGGTATCCTGAAAACTTCGGACTTCGAGCGTTACACCCTGAGCCTGAACCTGAACCCTACGTTCTTCGATGAACATTTGACGGTGGGGCTGAGCGCCAAGGGAATGATTTCCAATACGAGCTATGCGCAGACGGGCGCCATCGGCGCAGCCGGTTCGTTTGACCCGACGAAGCCGATAAAAATAAACGACCCTTTCTACCAGAATAACTTTGACGGTTACTTCATGTATCACACGGCAGTGGACCGTGGCGATACGGCGTGGGGATATGCCCCGCACGACCTGTCTGCAGACAACCCGATGGCCATCTTGAATACGGCTTCAGACAAAGGCAAGGGCAAGCAGCTGACCGGAAACCTGGAACTGGATTATAAGATTCACGGTTTCGAAGACCTGCATCTGCACATGAATGCCGGTATGGACCTGAAGAGCGGCAAGAGTAACAAGTGGTACAGCCGTTATAATCCGGACAACTACTATTATGGCAACCAGGGATGGAACACGCAGGATACGTATAACTTGTCTCTGAACCTGTATGCCCAGTACATCAAGGAGTTCAACGAAAGCCACAACTTCGACATCATGGCAGGTTACGAGTGGCAGCATTTCCACAAAGAGACCGATTACTATTATTACGGTACCTATCCGGAAACCAGCGAGGACCATGCAAATGAAATATACAATCCGTCGGAAAACACGTTGTATAAGACCGAGAACTACCTGGTATCTTTCTTCGGACGTGCCAACTATTCGCTGATGGACCGTTACCTGTTCACCTTCACGATGCGTGCCGACGGTTCGTCGCGCTTCCACAAGGACAATCGTTGGGGTTACTTCCCCTCGGCTGCCATTGGTTGGAAAATCAAGAACGAAGCGTTCCTGAAGGATGTGGATGCCGTCAGCGACATGAAGTTGCGTTTGGGCTGGGGTATGACCGGACAGCAGGAAGGCATTCCCGACTATTATTACATCCCGACGTATGCCATCAACAGCCAGGGCGCTTATTATCCGATTCTCGGCGATGGAACCACTTATCGCCCGGATGCCTACAATACCAATTTGACATGGGAGAAAACCACGACTTACAACGTGGGCATCGACATGAGCTTCCTCAACGAACGGTTGTCTGCCACGGTGGATTACTATTATCGCAAGACGACTGATTTGCTGAACACGGTTGCTGTTCCTGCCGGAACCAACTTCCGGAACAAGGTGACCAGCAACGTCGGCGGGTTGCACAACCAAGGTGTGGAATTCTCGCTCACGGCACGCCCCATCCAGACGAAAGACTGGAGTTGGGAACTGGGTTTCAACGCGACGTACAACGACAATGAAATAGACAAGCTGTTGGCAAGCAACGACGAAGACTACAAAATCCTGCACGGCGGCCTGGCGGTAGGCGATGCCGGTTCGGATGGTATACAGGCATACGCCGTGGGACAACCGGTTTCGGCATACTATGTGTTCCAGCAGGTGTACGACGAGAAAGGAATGCCGGTGGAAGGTGAGTTTGTAGACCGTAACGGCGATGGGGTCATCAACAACAACGACCGTTATTTCTATAAGAAAGCAGATGCCGATGTCTTGTTAGGCCTTACTTCAAAACTGATCTGGAAAAACTGGGATTTCAGCTTCGCCCTCCGCGCCAGCCTGGGCAACTATGCGTACAACGCGGTAGAAATAGACCGTTCGAATGTTTCTTTGGACCGTTTGTATAATGGCAACACGTGGCACAATGTCACCGTGATAGCTATGGATAAGAATTGGGACTATGTATCGGGTACGGACGCTTTGTCCGATTACTTCATTCAGAATGCTTCGTTCCTGAAATGCGACAACATTACGTTGGGATATAGCTTCGACAAGTTGTTCAAGAAAATCAGCGGTCGTGTGTATGCCACGGTTCAGAATGTGTTTACCATCAGCAAATACAAAGGCATCGACCCGGAAATCAATGGCGGCTACGATTCCAACATCTATCCGCGTCCTTTGACCGGCATTCTGGGATTGACACTCAATTTCTAACAATCATTTAAAAAATAAGAATCATGAAATTCAATATATTAAAATCATTCTTGCCTGTTGCGGTAGTTGCTTTGATGCTGGGAGGGCTATCTTCGTGCATCGGCGACTTGGATGTAGAGTCCATCGACCCGCAGAAAAACACGGAACTGAACCAGGATGCCTTGTTCAATAAGATATATGCCTCGTTTGCCTTGACGGGACAGACCGGCCCGGATGGGAATAAGGATATCGACGATGTGGACGAAGGGCGTAGTGACTTTTTCCGTACTTTGTTCTATTTGAATGAATTCCCATCCGATGAAGCACACTGGGTGTGGATGGATAATGCCGGTGTGCCTGAACTGTTGCATAATACGTGGGGAGAGAGTTGCGTGTTCTCCGCGGCCATGTACTATCGCCTCTACTTCACCATTACGTTGTGCAACTTCTATCTGTCGCAGGCATCGGGTGCCGCAGACCAGGAAATGCGCAATGCGGAAGTGCGTTTTATCCGTGCCCTGAATTATTATTATGTGATGGACTTGTACGGGAAAGGGGCTTTCACCACGGTGGTATCTGACAGTTATCCCGAAGCTTATACACGGCAGCAGCTGTTCGATTTCGTAGAACAGGAACTGAAAGAGTGCGCATCCTTGATGGCAGAGCCGGGACAAAACACCTACGGCCGTGCCGACCGGGTAGCCGCATGGAACTTGCTGGCCCGCCTGTATCTGAATGCCGAGGTCTATACCGGCACGCCGCGTTGGCAGGAAGCCTTGGACTATGCCGATGATGTCATCCACAACGGGTATTACCATTTGAACACGACCGGAGCAACCAACCCGGTCACCGATGAAGAGTATTCTCCTTACCAGATGTTGTTCCTTTCGGATAATAATAAGAATGGAGCACAGTATGAAAACCTGCTTGTGGGCATGTTTGACGACGTACGGACAAAAAGCCACGGAGGGACGCAGTTCCTGATACAGGGCAGCTATACGAATAAAGCCGATTACGCTTTGATGAGCGAGTATGCTCCGTCGGGCGTGGATAACAGCTGGGGTAAAAATATCCGCCTGCGCAAGCAACTCATCGAAAAGTTCTTCCCCGATGGGGCTCCGCAGGAGCAGGTGCTGGCTGATTTCATCGATGCAGCCGGTGATGACCGCGCTTTGTTCTTCGGATATGGGTTGAACGAAAGCATAGAAGATGAAAGCACGGACGAGGTGAACGGATTCAATTGCGTGAAATTCCGTAATGTAAATTCCGATGGCAGCAATAACAACGATGCCGGATTTGTGAATACCGACCTACCGCTGATGCGTATTGCCGAAGCTTATCTGACCTATGCCGAGGCATCCACCCGCCTGAACGGGGTAGCGGGCAATACCGATGCCAAAGAGAAAATCGATGCCTTGCGCGACCGCGCCCATGCCAGCAGGCAGAGCAGCTACTCGCTGGACGACATTTGCGATGAATGGGCGCGCGAGTTCTGGATGGAAGGCCGTCGCCGCATGGACCTGATTCGTTTCGGCAAGTTCGGCGGCCAGGCAGCCTATAAATGGGAATGGATGGGAGGCACCTACGAAGGCAACCAATTCCATGCATACATGAGCATTTATCCTTTGCCGGTGAACGAATTGTCCAATAATCCCAATTTGCAGCGCTTAGGACAAAATCCGGGTTATTAATCTATAATGAATAAAAGAATATGGATATGAAAAAGATATTTTTAGCTTCCTTGCTGGCCGGGGTGCTGTCTATGAGCTTCTTCTCCTGTACGGATGATAACGACTCTAACCCCGTAGTGAAGCAGCCGGACAGTTTCGAACTGAACATACCGGCATTGGCAGGCAATGTGTATGATTTGGAACAGACGGATTCCATTCGTTTCACTTACAGTCAACCTGACTACGGATATACTGCCGCAGTAAGTTATTATGCCCAGGTGTCGCTGACCGATACATGGGAAGCACCTGCCGATGCGACTGAAGATGACGCTCCCGTATTCGTGGAGTTGGACGGTTTTGTCAACACGGCGGATTTCAATGCTTCGGCAGTCTTGATAGACCGTGCCATCATGCAGATGGGGGAATATACGGAGGAAACCGTGCCGGAAACCTTGAAGATTTATGTCCGCATGAGGGCTACGCTTTATTCCGGATATGAATGTTTCTCTAATTCAATAGAGTTGACGGTGGCTCCTTATTATACTGAATTGTCGGCTGCAGAACCGGAATTGTGGTACTTGCTGGGCGGTTGCATCGGCGATGGGTTGTGGACCAACAATGGCGTGGGAGACATAGGTACGAGCTTGATTCCGATGTCCCTTGTTAGCGGTTATGAATACAATGCTTCCACCGGACAGGGCGAACTGACTTATACCGGTTATTTCTTGGCAAACCAAGGCTTTAAGCTGGTAAAGACTCCTGGTGCATGGACAGACCAATGGGGCAACGGTGGTGCCGCTGGCATCGACAATCCGGTGAAGAATGACGGCGGCTCGAAGGACTTTATGGTTCCGAGCGACGGGTATTACACCATTACGCTGAACACGGAGACGAATACATTGTCTATTGTGCCCGCTACGTCTACACCGGCAGTTTACCACATCCAGGTACAAGGCCTTTTCAACGGATGGACGGATGCTACCATGACGCCGGTTAATACCGTAACACCGAATAATAATCATGTTTGGAAATATGAGTTGGATGCCACTTCCGGTGACACGACCCTGAAGTTTAAGGTTTCTCCGGCTGATGATGGAAATGACGGATGGAGCATTAACTGGGGAGGTACAGAGTTCCCGTATGGCATCGGTACGAGTGGCGGTGCCGATATTCCTGTTGCCGCAGGCAACTATTTGGTCATCTTCAACGACATTACGGGTTATTATCATTTCTATTCAAAAGAATAATCACACTAAGCAAAAATGAATATGAAAAAGAAAACATTCTATACTTTGTTCCTTGCAGCCTTGGCTTTTGCCGGCTGCAAGGGCGATTACGACGATTGGGCTGCTCCTCAAGGGTTTGAACAGGAAGAGGCACGCAGCGTTTCACTGACAGTGACTGCGGCATCGCCCATCGATATGGCTGCGGTGACCACAGATTCCATCGTGCTGTTCACTCCATCGGTTTCGATGGCCGAAGGAGATTCCGTGGTCGGCTATCAGTTGGTGCTGGATGAAACGCAGAATGTGCCGGTGACACGCGAAGGTAAAGCTCGCGTGGAAGAACTGACAAACGCAGTGGTTGCTTTGTACGGGCAGGCGCCGGTGGAACGTGTAATGCAGGGAGTAGTGACAGGGGCGATATATGCAGACGGTTCGGTGATGAGCGTTACTGCCGCTCTTTCGTTAAGTGTGACACTTCACGCGGACTTTGCAGAGTTCATTTACATGCCGAATGACGGGCAAGATTGGAACACGGCTACGGCTCCGGCACTCCGTTCGCCTAACTTCGATGGTTTGTATAAAGGATATACTTACTTGACGGCAGGCAGTTTCAAATTCAATAAATCGCGTGCTACCGATTGGAGTGACGGGGAATATGGTTATGGTGATTTCCAAACTTTCAGTGAGAATCTGACGGAAGGTAGTGGTGGTAACATCACTATTGATAAAGCCGGTTACTACCAAATTGTGGCAGATGCCGCTAACGCTACGCTGACTGCTACGGAGATTACTACGTGGGGAATTGTTGGTGATGTACTTGGTGAATGGCCTGGAGAAGGTGTAGAAGGTGCCAATGATGTCGAACTGACTTACAATGCTACGGATGATTGTTGGGAAGCAACCGGTGTGGAGTTGCAGGTTGGAGCATTCAAGTTCCGTGCCAATAAAGCATGGGATATCGGTTTAGGCGGTGCAATGGATGACCTGAGTGATGATGGCGGTGCTGGTAATTTGACGCTGGAGACGGCAGGAACCTATACAGTCAAGCTGTACCTTGGTCGCACTGCCACAGATAAGATGTATTGCACACTTGAAGCACAATAAATTTTATTCATAGCATTGAGTGGAAAGGATGTTGCTTATGCTGTTTTTGCAGGCAGCATCCTTTTTTGTATTCCCATTGATTTATTCTGAAAAACGTAAATAGGATGAAAATGATTTGTAAACGATATCTGTTCTTTGCCGTCCTCAGCTTGTGGATGACAGGATTATTGATGTTGTCAGTGGCATGTAGTGACGATAATCCGGCAATGCCCGACCCGACACCTGACCCCGATCCTTCAGTGAAGTGGGAGACGGTGACTGCATCGCCCGATGCATGGGATAATGAAAAACGTGCGGATATCTCTTATCAGTTGTTGGTTTATTCGTTTGCTGACAGTGACGGTGATAAATATGGTGATTTGGGAGGCGTGACTGCCAAATTGGATTACTTGAACAGTTTGGGCGTAAATGCAATCTGGTTGTCGCCTATCCATCCGTCGGCTTCGTATCACGGCTATGATGTAATGGACTATGATGCCATTAATGAGAAGTTTGGTGATGAGAGTGATTTCACTCAACTGATTAGCGAGGCTCATAATCGGAAAATCAAGGTGTATTTGGATTATGTACTGAATCATACCAGTGTGCAACATCCGTGGTTTGTAGATGCCAAATCGTCCGTGGATAGTGAGTATCGCGACTACTATATTTTTTCTAAAGACCCACAGGCGGATATTGCTGCCGGTAAAATCGCCATGATAAATAGTGAAGGCGCTGCCGGTTACAATGCCAATGAGTGGTATTCTGCCGATGGGGATGAGGTGCGTGCCTGTTACAAATTTACGTTGGACTGGAGTAATGCATCGAACCCTACAGTGACAGTGGAAGCAGGAAAAGAGTCTGAAATAGCGGAAAATACTACAGAAGGAAGTGATGACCGTTACTTGTGGTATGGCGACGAACAGTGTGCACGTTTCTTCAACTTGGGAGATGGAAAGTATGAGCTGACCATTAATTTTGTTTCCAATTGGGGGTTCTTGATTCGTTCCAGTAATACCACATGGGATAACGGTACCAAGTATGGAGCGGTTTCCGATAGTGATAAACTGACGCTTGGGGAACCTTTTGCACTAAATAATACAACCGCAGCTAATATCGTCTTCTCTGATATGGAGATTTGGAAGTTCCATTCGCATTTTTATACGGCTTCGTTTGCTGATTTGAATTATGGTGAGGTGGCAAATGTGTCATCTTCGCCAGTCTATCAGGCAATGGTGGCATCTGCTAAGAAGTGGATAGACCGCGGTGTGGATGGGTTGAGACTGGATGCGGTGAAGCATATCTATCACAGTGCTACGTCGGACGAGAATCCGCAGTTCCTCAGCACGTTCTACAATGATTTGAATACTTACTATAAAAGCAAGGGAAAGACGGATGATTTCTACATGGTAGGTGAGGTATTGTCTGATGCCAATGAAGTAGCTCCCTATTATAAGGCTTTGCCGGCTTTGTTTGAGTTCTCTTTCAGGTATCGGCTGGAATGGGCCATCAATAACAGTACGGGACGCTATTTTGCCAAAGACATCATGGGGTATCAGCAAATGTATGCCGGTTATCGCAATGATTATATTGAGGCTACGAAATTGAGTAACCACGATGAAGACCGTACATCATCGAAGTTCGGACGTTCGACAGACAAGTGTAAGTTGGCAGCAGCGGTACTGTTGACATCGGCAGGTTCACCTTATATATATTATGGAGAGGAATTGGGACTATATGGTGTGAAAACAAATGGTGATGAGCATGTGCGTGGTCCTATGTTGTGGGGAGATAACACAGAAACAGACTATACGGACAAAATAGATCCTTCGGTAGCTTCGAGCGTGAAAAACGTAATGGAACAGCAGGCGGATGCCAACTCTTTGCTGAACACTTACCAGACTTTTACTCGCCTGCGTAATACCTATCCGGCATTGGCAGAGGGAACGATGGAGCGGCATTCGACATATAACGATGCGAATGAAAGTTATAATAGTTTGGCAGCTTGGTACATGATGAAAGATGACCAAAAAATGCTGGTGATGCACAACTTTGGCAGTACAGCGCTGCAAGTGCCGTTGACGGACAGTGTATCGAAAGCTGTAGGTACATCGGGAGAAGTGAAACAACGTGCTACGGACGATGGACAGACGTATGTGTTGCTGGGAGCCTATTCATCTGTAGTATATCTGTTGGGAGAATAACTGAATATTATTTATAGAACCATATCAGCATCCGATTTAGCCAATTCCAGTTTAAACGGAACCAGCGTCGGGTGCTGATTTGTTTTCCGCCGAAACGCAATACAAATTCACGATAGCCGTGGTACTTGAAAGGTAGTCCTACGTCCATGAATTCCAAATAGCGGAAGCCATTTAAACGCGCATCGTCTAATGCTTTCCATACAGCCAGTACACCGGGATATTGTAAAGCGTATGTCTTGCGCATACCGCCCGAAAACCAAAGATAAGCGGTGTCTCCAGAATAGATGCAGGCACTGCCTCCGATGATTTTTTCTTTGTAAGTGACAATGAATATTTTACTTTGATGAATTTGGAGCATTTGTTTGCTCAACTGTAGGAAAAAAGAAAGGCTTGGAAAATGTTGGCGTATTTTGGCGGAGTAGACGCGATGTAGCATACGGGCAAAACTGTAGATTTCTTCGGAGGTGCGAGCTTCGTGTACGCAAGCTCCGTTCTTAAGTCCTTTCTTGATTTGGCGGATGCGTGAGGGGCTGAACCACTGTTCTGTGGAGGAGATGCTGTGCAGGGAGTTGCGTACGCGCATCCAGTTGATAGCAAAATAGTGATTCTGGCGGAACACTTTGTAGCCGAACAGGGCATTATCCAAATTGCGAAACTCGATGAGAAATGAGTGGGAGAGTGCCGTGTCTGTCAACCGTTGCAACATTTCAGCAAAGATCGATTCGCGCTGTTCGGGCGCGCAAAAATATTCGCCGTTACCATATACTTCGCATCGTTTGATAATACTTGGTGGAAATAAACGCACGCTTCGGCGGATAACGGCTAATAGCTTGGCAAGTATGGTATCTCCATCGGATACTACGATGAGCAAAGGCGAATAACTTGGAGTTGCTTCATAGATATGAAATAACTCTGTGGAATGGAATGTATTTTCTCCTGGAAGTTTTGGAATAGGATTCCCTTGACGGTATGTAGTCAATTTTAACGGCATAGCACAAATGTATGAATAATTTTTGTAAATACCAAGGAACGTTTTAGCATCTTTTATCTTTCCTATACTGCAAATTTTAAGTGATAATCTGTAAATTCGGGCACATTTTAAGTAAAGGTAATTAGTAAGTAATAAATAGTAATATGGAGAATCTTGATACTGCACTTTTGTTAATGGTAGTAGGGATGGCTACGGTGTTTGCCATTCTGTTAATTGTAATTTATTTGGGAAAGGCGCTGATTCTACTCGTAAATAAGTATGCACCAGAAGAAACGGTAGTACATCGTGAGGGCGAGGCGGCACAGGCACCGATACCTGCAAACATTTTGGCCGCTATCAATGCAGCTGTGAAGGTAGTGACACATGACCAAGGAAAGGTGGCGAAAGTTGAAAAACTGTAATAACGTAACAACATTTATAGATTATAGTATGGAAAAAGAAATAAAGTTTAGTCTGGTCTTTCGTGACATGTGGCAAAGTGCCGGTAAGTATGTTCCGCGTGTAGATCAGTTGGTGAAAGTGGCGCCTGCTATTGTGGAAATGGGCTGCTTTGCCCGTGTGGAGACCAATGGTGGTGGTTTTGAGCAAGTAAATCTTTTGTTTGGTGAGAATCCCAATAAAGCTGTACGGGCATGGACGAAGCCTTTTCATGAGGCCGGCATACAGACACACATGTTGGATCGCGCACTGAATGGTCTGCGTATGAGTCCTGTTCCTGCCGATGTGCGTAAACTCTTTTATAAAGTGAAGAAAGCACAAGGGACGGACATAACCCGCACATTCTGCGGACTGAATGATGTGCGCAATATTATTCCTTCTATCGCTTATGCACATGAGGCGGGTATGATATCCCAATGCTCGCTTTGCATCACCCATTCACCGGTTCATACAGTAGAATATTATGTGAATATGGCGAAACAACTCATCGAGGCAGGAGCTGATGAAATCTGTATCAAGGATATGGCGGGTATCGGTCGGCCTGTGTCATTGGGTAAGATAGTAGCGGGTATTAAACAGATTAAAGATATTCCTATTCAGTATCACAGTCATGCCGGTCCGGGATTCAATATGGCCAGCATATTGGAAGTATGTAAGGCAGGCTGCGATTACATAGACGTGGGTATGGAGCCTCTGTCATGGGGAACAGGACATGCCGATTTGCTGAGTGTGCAGGCTATGTTGAAAGATGCCGGTTTCAAGGTGCCTGAAGTGAATATGGAGGCATACATGAAGGTGCGTGCTTTGATACAGGAGTTCATGGATGACTTCTTGGGGCTTTATATCAGTCCGCGTAACCGTTTGATGAACTCTCTGCTGATTGCTCCGGGATTACCTGGCGGTATGATGGGTTCTCTGATGGCCGATTTGGAGACGAATCTGGAAAGTATCAACAAATACAAGGCTAAACGAAATCTGCCTTTTATGAAGCAGGATGAACTGCTCATTAAGCTGTTTAATGAAGTGGCATACGTATGGCCGCGTGTCGGTTATCCTCCATTGGTGACGCCGTTTAGCCAGTATGTCAAGAATCTGGCTATGATGAACGTTATTGCCATGGAGAAAGGCAAGGAACGTTGGGGCATGATAGCAGATGATATTTGGGATATGATATTAGGTAAAGCAGGTAAACTGCCTGGCGAACTGGCTTCTGAAATTATAGAGAAAGCAGAACGGGAGGGACGCAAGTTCTTCACTGGAAATCCACAAGATAATTATCCTGATTGTTTGGATAAATATCGTAAGATGATGAAAGAGAATAAGTGGGAGACAGGCGAAGATGATGAAGAACTCTTTGAATATGCCATGCACCCGGCTCAGTATGAAGCCTATAAGAGTGGAAAGGCGAAAGAGGACTTCTTGGCCGATGTGGAGAAACGGCGTGCCGAGAAAGACAAGTCACCGCAGGATGATTCCAAACCAAAGACCTTGACCGTTCAAGTAGATGGACAGGCTTATCGGGTGACAGTGGCCTATGGCGATATAGACCTTCCTGCATCGGCTACCGAAAAGGTCGTAACGGGTGAAGGCGAACCTGTTCCATCTCCTTTGGAAGGTAAGTTCTTCCTGACTAAGAATACACAAGAGACTCCGCGCAAGGTAGGTGACAAAGTAAAGAAAGGCGACTTGCTGGGATATGTCGAGGCCATGAAGACCTATAACGCCATCCGTAGTGACCGTGACGGCACGATTACGGCTATTTGTGTGGCATCGGGTGACACTGTTTCTGAAGATGATGTATTAATGAAGATTGCATAATGGAAGATATATTTGGAAAACTATATGACATGACGGCGTTCAGCAACATCATTGCTGACCCGTTGTTTCTTGTGATGTATGCCATCGCCTTTATCCTGCTTTATTTGGGTATCAAGAAGCATTATGAACCACTGTTGCTGGTGCCGATTGCTTTTGGTGTACTGATAGCCAATTTCCCCGGTGGTGACATGGGGGTGATACAGGCGGATGAGAACGGCATGGTGATGGTGAACGGAGTAATGAAGAACATCTGGGAGATGTCGCTCCATGAGATTGCCCACGAATTGGGACTGATGAACTTCATCTATTATCTGTTGATTAAGACGGGCTTCCTGCCGCCGGTTATCTTCATGGGTGTAGGTGCCTTGACAGACTTCGGCCCGATGTTGCGTAACCTGCGCTTGTCTATCTTCGGAGCTGCGGCACAGTTGGGTATATTCTTGGTACTGATTGTTGCCATATTGATGGGATTCACTCCGAAGGAGGCAGCTTCACTGGGTATTATCGGTGGCGCCGATGGCCCGACAGCTATTTTTACGACAATAAAGCTGGCTCCCCATTTGCTGGGCCCGATAGCCATTGCCGCCTATTCGTACATGGCGCTGGTGCCGGTCATCATTCCGCTGTGTGTACGTCTGCTCTGCACGAAAAAGGAGTTGATGATTAACATGAAGGAGCAGGAGAAACTCTATCCTTCGAAGACTGAGATCAAGAATTTGCGGGTATTGAAGATTCTGTTCCCTATTGTGGTGACTACAGTGGTTGCCCTGTTCGTGCCGACGGCTGTGCCACTCATCGGTATGTTGATGTTCGGTAATCTGCTGAAAGAGATTGGTAGCGATACGAGTCGTCTGTTTGATGCGGCAGCCAATAGTATTATGAACACTGCCACCATCTTCTTGGGATTGAGCGTGGGGGCAACGATGACGAGTGAAGCGTTCCTGAACTGGACCACTATCGGCATTGTGATAGGCGGATTCTTAGCATTTGCGTTGTCCATTTCCGGTGGTATCTTGGGCGTTAAGGTAGTAAACCTGTTCTCGAAGAGAAAGATAAACCCGCTTATCGGTGCTACTGGATTGAGTGCTGTGCCTATGGCCAGTCGTGTTTGCAACGAGATTGCAACGAAATATGACCCCAAGAATCATGTTCTCAATTATTGTATGTCAAGCAACATTTCGGGTGTCATCGGGTCTGCTGTAGCGGCAGGTGTGCTTATTTCGTTCCTTGGCTGACGGGACTGAACTTGAGGTTATACAGATGACCACGGATGAATTCTTCTTAGAGATGAATCATCCGTGGTCATCTTTTTTGTATGTATTGTCCGGTATGTGCGCTTAGTCTGCCAATTTGATGCTTTTCACCGTCACGTTCGTGCCTTTTTCCAAATGGTACATCTGCCCGTATATCCGCAGATCCATCGGTTCACCGCTCAGTAGACTGATGTCGATTTGTGTGCGACCGACAGCAATGTGGAGAGCACGGTGGCGGAAGTTAATGCGGAACGTGTAGTTGTCCCATCGTTCCGGCTTGACGGGTGACAGGCAGAGACAGTCGTCTTCCACTTGTACGCCGGCAAATCCACGTATCACCACCAGCCATGAACCCGGCATACTGGTGATGTGTAGTCCTTGATCCGTTTCATTGTTATAATCGTCCAAATCCATTCGTGTAGCATGCAGGAACAAGCTATATGCCTTTTCCACCTCTCCTATGCGTGCGGCCAATATAGCGTGAATGTGTGGTGACAGGGATGATTCGTGTACGGTCATTGGCTCATAGAAGTGGAAGTTACGGCGTATGGTATCTGTATCAAAGTTATTACTGTATAGGTAGAGACCCAGCAACACGTCGGCTTGCTTGATGAAACATGAACGCAGGATGCGGTCCCACGACCAATGCTGATTAATGGGACGTTCGTCTGCCGGAATGTCCTCGGTACTTTGCAGAATCTTATCTAAAAAACCGTCATTTTGCACGAAGATGCCTAGTTCCTTGTCTTCGGGCAGATACATGTCACGGATGATGTCGCGCCAGCGGGCAGTTTCTTCATCGGCATGGAAGTCGATGTCACGACACATTGCCGCATATTCCTCCGGATATTGCGCAGCTACCACATCAATATAGGTCAGCGTGGTTTTGAGTGATTGTACGCAGGAGTAGTTGGTGTACCAGTTGTTATTGACATTGTTCTCGTACTCGTCAGGTCCTGTTACTCCCAAAATGACGTACTTCTGTTTCGGTTGCGAGAAAGACACGCGCTGTGCCCAATACCGGCAGATGGCAATCATCACCCTCAGCCCGTAGTGTGCAATGTACTCCGTAGACCCCGTCAGACGGGCGTGTTGCAGAATGGCAAACACGATGATATTGTTTCGGTGTATCTCTTCGAAAGTGATTTCCCACTCGTTGTGACACTCCTCACCATTGTAGGTCACCTGTGGAAAGAGGGCAGCCCCGTTTCCGATGCCCAGTTTGCGGGCATTCTCTATCGCTTTGTCCAATTGATTGTAGCGATACATCAGCAGATTATAGGCAATCTGTTTCGATGTGGACAGCAGGAAGAACGGCACACAGCACAATTCCGTATTCCAGTAAGTATTGCCCCCGTATTTTTCACCCGTGAATCCTTTAGGTCCTATATTCAGTCGAGGATCGTCTCCCCGATAAGCCTGATAAAGTTGGAAGATGTTGTAGCGGATACCTTGTTGTGCTTCCGGGTCGCCCTCTATACAGATGTCTGCTTCATCCCATATCTCCTGCCAAGCCTGACAATGTTCCTTCCGCAAGGCATCCAGACCGATGTCGCGGCATAGTATGGCCTCTTTGATGGATTCTTCCACCATAGAATTTCGCTCGTGATACAGGGAGGAATGGATTGCCACATATTTGATGGCTGTTACGGTGTCACCGTCTCGTACGTCAACTCCTAAACTGAACCCGGTCTGCCGTTCCTTTTCGATGCGGATGGGGTTGCCGGGTACGTTGTGCCCGTTCTTCTGAAATTGGTAGGCCATGGCATAACACACTTGCACATCTTCCCGCCGTGTCTGCGTCCATAGAAAGGCCGCTTCGGAGGTGACGCCACTGCGTAGGATATTCCATATCTTTTCGCCGGTGTGTGTGGTGTCGTTTATGTTCTCTCCATTCAGTATAGGCATCAATGACAGACGTCCCGTATAGCCGACAGAAGTGACGGAGTAACGTATGCAGCACACGTCGGGCCTTGCCATGCTGACGAAGTGTTCCACCTGTACGCCCAGCCGGTGCCCGCGGGGAGAAGTGACTTCCATGTCTCGGTAGGATATGCCGTGACGCATATCCAGCCGGCGTGTAAAACGGTTGACGTCCCATAGCGCCAAGTCCAGTTCTTCGTCGATGAGGCGTACATGTATATTGGCCCAGTCGGCAGCAATAGGTAGTCGGGTGTAGTATGTAGGGAAACCATTCTTCCACCAACCTACGCGTGTCTTGTCCAGAAAGACGGCACCGGCCACGAATGAGCCTCGGTAAGTATCGCTCGAATATGGCTCTTCAAAATAACCGCGTTGGCCGAAACGACCGTTGCCCAGACTGAAAATGCTTTCGCTTATGCGCAGGTTTTCTGCATTGAAATCTTCCTCGATGATGTTCCAAGGGTCGGTTTTCAAGTATTGTTTCATGGCATTATAGTATTATCAATTTAAGTCTTGGCGGTAAAGGTATAAAAAAAGAGGCTGCATCAAAACTTAAAAAGGTTAATAAAACACCTTAATGTTCGAAAGATAACCTTTTGATGTCTTGATACAGCCCCTTTGGGACAGTTGTACCTGTTTATAGAGTCCCGTTTTCCTTATTCGCCATACATCCGCGCTTTCAGTTGCTTGATGTGGTCGGAGGCGATGTATTCGTCATATTCCATCATCTTGTCAATGATGCCGTTAGGCGTCAGTTCGATAATGCGGTTGGCTACGGTCTCGATAAATTCATGGTCGTGCGAAGAGAAGAGGATGTTTCCTTTGTATATTTTCAGGTTATTGTTGAATGCCTGGATGGATTCCAAATCGAGGTGATTGGTGGGAGTATCCAGAATAAGGCAGTTGGCATTGCGTAGTTGCATGCGGGCTATCATGCAGCGCATCTTCTCTCCTCCGGACAGCACACTGGCTTTTTTCAGCACCTCTTCGCCGGAAAAAAGCATACGTCCCAGGAAACTCTTCATATATACCTCGTTACCCTCGCCGAACTGGCTTAACCAATCTACCAGGTTGAGGTCGGTGTTGAAGAAAGCTGTGTTGTCAAGTGGCAGATAAGCGGTGGTGATGGTGACACCCCAATTGTAGTGTCCGGCGTCTGGCTTCATGTTTCCGTTGATAATTTCAAACAAGGCAGTCATGGCACGTGGGTCGCGGGAGAGGAAGACAATCTTATCCCCTTTTTCAACGTTAAAGTTCACGTCGCGGAACAGTACGGTGCCGTCGTCCAGTGTCTTGGTCAGACCGGAAACTTCCAGTATCTGATTACCCGGTTCGCGCTCCGGAGTGAAGATGATGCCGGGATATTTGCGGGATGAAGGTTTGATTTCTTCCACATTCAGTTTTTCCAACATTTTCTTGCGGCTGGTCGTCTGTTTGCTCTTGGCTACGTTGGCGCTGAAACGGCGGATAAACTCTTCCAGTTCCTTGCGCTTCTCCTCAGCCTTGGCTTTTTGGTTCTGCTGCTGACGCAAGGCCAATTGGCTCGACTCGTACCAGAAACTGTAGTTTCCGGCAAAGAGGTTGATTTTGCCGTAGTCGATGTCTACCGTGTGTGTACATACGGAATCGAGGAAGTGACGGTCGTGGCTTACGACGAGTACCGTATGTTCGAAGTTGGAGAGGTACTCTTCCAACCACGTCACAGTCTCCATGTCAAGGTCGTTGGTCGGCTCGTCCAGCAACAGGTTGTCGGGATTGCCATATAAGGCCTGTGCCAGCATGACGCGCACTTTTTCTTTGTTGTTCAGTTCGCCCATTAATACGTAATGCTTGTCCTCCTTGATGCCCAGACCGCTCAGCAAGGCGGCAGCATCGCTTTCGGCGTTCCATCCGTCCAGTTCGGCAAACTTTTCTTCCAGTTCGGACACTTTCATGCCGTCTTCGTCCGTGAAGTCTTCTTTTGCATAGAGTGCTTCGCGTTGCTTCATGATGTCCCACAAAACGGTGTGCCCCATCATGACTGTATCCATCACCGTGTAAGCATCCCACTTGAAGTGGTCCTGGCTAAGTACGGACAAACGTTCGCCCGGTCCCAAGGTGATGGAACCTTTAGTGGGATCCAGTTCACCTGCAATGGTTTTCAGGAAGGTTGATTTACCTGCTCCGTTGGCACCAATGATGCCGTAGCAGTTACCACTCGTAAACTTCAGGTTTACATCATTGAACAATACTCTCTTTCCAAATTGTACTGCGACGTTCGTTACTGTAATCATTTGTCAAATTCTGATATTTTGGGCTGCAAAGATACGGATTTCTTGGTGGTTGGGAAAGAGAAATGCGATTGTTGTTGGCAGTCCGTTACTTTCAGAACAACGCAGCCGATGATATTACTCTTGTTCCGTCAGCTTCAGGAAACGATGACGTGTTATAAAAAAGAATAGATAGCTATCAAAATGTTCATAAATGATTGGTTTTGCTGATACGGATTTTGGACGGAAAACGCAAAGTAGGTTTTGTTAACATACTGAAAAGTGTATATTTATACATTATGGGGCCAAATATGAATAAAAATACGCTTTTGAATGTATAAATATACAGAACGATTCGTGCTTTTTGTGACTGGCAAGTACATATCGGAGGAGTGGCAAGTATGTTTGGCACTCGAACGGAGTTTGTTTCGTTGTCGAACGAAAGCCTTTTGACGGTTTTGATGTCAAATATTTTCCCTAAGAGTGCTTGTTTTTCATTTTTTAGAGATGTATGGATTTCTTGAACTTATTATGAGCCTGTCAGTTAACTGAAATGTTAACAGATTTTTTCGATCGCCCTATACTTGAGCTGGAAATAAGCGATTCTCAGCGATTAGAAAATGCAATTTGTCATTTTGACAATTGTCGGCAAGATTTATTCCTGTTGATATCCCGATAGATTCTGCTACGTCAGTCGTAATAGGTTTGTTACGCCGAGTCTGAACAGAGTGCTGACTTTGCCGACACGTTAATGCTGGCTTGGCCGCCGATACAGTAGTACTTACTTTGCTGTTACAGTATATCTTCGTAGGCAAAGCCAGTATATCTTAAATGGCCGTTGCAGTATATCTTCGTGTCACTTACGTCCGAATTATGTCTTTGCTTTTTTCATAATTCTTGAATTTATCGATTTAACATGTAACTATCCGAGACACGCTCCCAGACACATTTATTTTCTTGAATTGATTTCTCCTTATTAAGTCGGAACACTCACACAAAGCGGTAGAAACCAAAACTTAAATCATCCTTGTACCGCAGGAATGTTATTCTTGTTTCTTCGGGAGCGGAAAGCCATTGTTTCAGATGCGCCGCGCGTTTATCCTCCGCTTTCGGATATTCGTAGATAAACATTCCATCCTCCGAAAGTTCGTTGTGCCAAAGGCGATGTTCCGTATTTGGGTACCAAACTATTTCGTGCTTTTTGTTGGAACGGCAGCACCCGAAGCACGCAGGAAACCACGGTGTTTGGCTTTTGTGCCGAACACTTCCGCAACTTCCTCCGTAGTGCGCAAACACTCGTTGTCCTCTACTTCTAGATAACCTTTATATCGGTGGTACTCAACGGTAAGCGTGCTTGCATCATCCCACGGATTGAGTTGGTCGCCGAGTTCTGAAATACGTTACTTGATAAGTTTTACGACATCCGCTTTGCAATCGGGATTTGCCATATACTTTATATACTTACTTCATCTTACCGTATAGCATGGTTCGTCCCATATCGAGCAACAGAGCAGCCAGCGAGTTTACCATTCGTTGGCTGACACAAGCACAGATTATCTAACTGGAACAAGTTTAAATTTCACTTGGTTCACTTCGTTTATGTTTGTGACTTCTACCTTTATTGGCATTCCT
>CALUJK010000014.1 GCA_944320945.1 uncultured Bacteroides sp.
GTAACAGCCGCCTCATTACGCGATGTTACACTGTAACAACAAGCTTTTTACACTGTAACAACAGGCTTTTTACAGTGTAACAGTGGCCGTGTTACGCTTTCACAGCCGCACCACCAAACAGCAGCTATCATATACACCTTGCAAAGGTAGTCATTGACCTCCAAAGCCCCAAAAGGGGAAATGACATTTTCTCCGTCCCCCCAGCCGAATAACTGTCTATAAAGAAGAGGATGCCACGACAGGCATCCTCTGCAAACAAAACAAACAAACGGGGGGGGGAACATTGAGATTGTCCCCCTTTTCTCCATCTCGCTAAGATGAAGAGAGGTCGCGCCTCGCGGCGGGACGGAAGAAATTAATCAGTTTCCTGCTACATCGCGAACACAACGGACACGAACGACCGGTATGTTGTCTACAAGCTGTCCATAATTATTTTTAGCTTTACTTGATATCAAATACAAGTTTCCACCTGCATAAGAAAACCCGATTCGTTCGCCATGTTGATCTGCCTCTGTAGTATAGGGCGCATAATCTTTAAAACTGAATTCAGTTTTAGTCATGTAGTCCGTGTCACTGTTAAATAAAGAGGGAATACGTGTGTACAACAACATCAATTCGCGTTGATTAGGAATACGATAGCCTGCTGGGCAAGGGGTGTATTCCTCTTCATTTTCATAATATACATTCCATCGGGTTGTTGCACCACTGGTAGGGTACAGATTATTGATGATGACTGCAAACTTTTGGTAGGGACGATTATTATAGCTTCGTTCCGAATTGGCAGGCAAATAGCCTGAAGTATACGCTCGTCGGGCTTCACTGCTCAAGTCACTGACTTCAATAATCTGTTCTTGATAACGTCCATTCCAGCTGCTGGTGCTGACAGTGGCATAATCTTCGGGCGATTCGTCTATGTTTTCCAATCCGATACCTAAATTCCGCACGCAACGGTAATCATATTTACTGCCACTACCGTTGCTTCCTTGAGAAGCATTTTTATCTCCACGGGAAGCTCCCTCTTCTGCCCAAATTACCCAAGGATTAGAGGCTGCCCCATTATAGTAAGAACTGCTCGCTACGTGCGAACGCTCAATACGATTTCCGCTGACATACAAAGACTCATCATACAATTTGGCATTAGGCACAGCTTCCTCGCCAATCCACAAGTCAGTTAATTGGTCAATACTGGCCAAATACCACCGAATCTCATCTTCTTGCACAATGTCATCTCCATTCAAGTCACGGTTACGTCCCAAACAAGCATACCAGATGTTGTTGTAACCACTTTGCAGTTTACCAAATGCATCTCCGTCCCGATTCAATACGGCAGACCATTTCAGTTCATCGCTCCATCCACTTGGAATAATATTCAGCGTGTTTTCCCGACCATTATCCATTGTGTTGGAATGTTGACTGGAAAGACTGGGAGCCCCCACTTCCAACTTCCCGGTTTCATTCTTAGACTCCGTGCCCCAAGCAGTCGTTATACCGCTGGCATTCGGATTATAGAATGTATAAATGGGACGCTGAGAAAACGTCATCACACTATTGGCCCACGAACTATTCCCGTCTGGACTATATTCTGCACCTTCTTTACAAATATGTAACAAACGGTTCTCGCCATTCACAACTTTTTTCCATAGACTGACAAGGTCGTTTTCCGGCACATCTTCACTCATGGGTGGACGGTAAAACACCTGCGTTGGATCATAGATATAAACATATTCATCGATGAAAGCGGTGATAGCCACAGAAGCGTCATCGGATGGACTTTGTCTTCCATTCAGATGGAATATCTCACTGTCTGACTTATTGGCTTCCATGTAAAGATGGTTCAACAACTGGTTGACATCATACATCACCACATCTTCAGAATAATATCCATTATTGCTCCAGCCACTACCTTCGTAATGATAACCATTTCCACCAAAAGCCGGTGCTGCAGTCTGTTCAGTGCCACCGTCATAGGCCTCATGACCGGGATACTTTGCAAACTCATCATCGGGGACAACACCTGCTGATATGCCTTCATTCCAGTTCCTATTTCTATTTGCTTCAGCATTGATGACAAATTGTACCCACTTATAATCATTCAAAGAGATCCCGGTCTTCAATGCTTCACGGTCAGCCAATGAGCTTTCATCAGCAGGTATGTTTCCATCAACCAAATAATTCTCCCGGTTAAAAACTTTGATACCCTGTTGGAAAGGTGTGCGGATGGCCCATGACAATCCTGCCAAGATTTCTCCACGTGTCAACGTGAACAATACGCGACCATAGTGCGCATCCAGATCTTCCACTTCTCCTTGCGCCACTACGACATCACCCTCTACGCCAGGACGTTTTTCGCGGTCGTTCTCTACTTCCACCTGAATAGAGTTAACTCCCGTCAGTGTCACCGTATAAGTATAGTGTGTATTGCGTTCGGTATCGTAGTTATTCACTAAATCCTCTTCATTGTACCAGGTGGAACCATTGTCTATGCTATTACCTGTGCTACCTAAATGCACCGTATAGCTTGTATTGGCATATACCATGTCATTATTTTCATTCCGGTAGGTCAGTGTACCACTAAAAATGACATACGCACCATTTTTAGGAGCATAGATATAATCACCCAACTCATACTCCTGACCGGGTTTGTCAAAATTCTGCCCTTCATTAATGGCCTGCCGCTTTTCGCGCAATGCGTACAGGTTCTGTACAGTAGGCGTGCTTGAACTGTTGTCCCAATACTGTCCTCCGCTTTCAATCATAGACATAGACAATGTTTGGGTGGGCTGCAAGCGATTTTCTAACAGGTAAAACTCGAAATACATATTATCCGTTTCTGTCCCGTCAAAGTTCTTGGTAATGCTTACTGTCTCATCTTTCATGTTTTGATATCCGGCATCAACATAATCGTTTTCTTGAGGATAAAGATAAGTCCCTGCCGGGATATTATTCACCTGATAATAGCGGGGAATGAAGGTCATATCCTGATGGCTTGCATCACTCTGTACCTTTATTTTAAAGGTGATACGTGCATCCACACGTTCTAATTCAACGGCTTTAGAATAGTTGGAGATGGTACCGTCGGTTTCGACATTCATAGCAGAAGTGCCACTTTGGTTCACCATTTGACCAAACATCAAGAAACTCATGCGTTCTACATTAGTGCCTATATTGTCTGTGTCATTAAATGCGGAATATAATTGTTTAAAGTCATCCAACGTTCCATTTCCTACAGCAAATGCTACCAGTTGATCCATCGTTAGCGTACCCATTCCTGTACCTGGATTGGCCACAATGAATATCTGCTGGTTGGCTCCAGAGTGCATGGGAAAATCATTAATAGTACCCTGCCCCTCTGCATTGTTAACAGCATCGTATGCCCCATATCCCGATATGCTGCCGTCAGCATAAAAGGCAATGGCAAATAGGCGGTTCACTGTCTGCTCCACGGTTGCATCCTGAGCACTGCGAGTTGCTTGCCGACTTTCTTCCACGCCATATTTCAAATCTACGCTGACAGGAATACCTTCTTCAATATAGTGAGTACCGCTTTCAGCAAACTCGTTGTCCGTACATGCTGTGAACAACGAAATGGCCATTCCGAGACTAATATAAAGTAAATGTTTTAATTTCATACGATAATCTCCTTCCATTATTCAAATGATGGAACTTCTACTTCTGATGAACTCCAGTCAACGACCTCCCATTCAATATCCGGATAGACTTCGGTTACTTTTGGGATAAGGGTAATGTTTATGCGTAACCATTCACCGCGGTCCAGACTTGTTAGATGACTGCCGTCCTCACGGTTTAGTTCCAGGTCTTCGTATCCATTGGCTTTGAGCACAAAGGCATTCTGATCATCTTTTACCGTGGGATAGATATAGGCTTTGACAGTAGTAGGCTGATTAGTGCCCACCCAGATTCTTTCACTTCCGTTTACCGCTGTGCATGTCGTATTTTCCGGCATGACCACAGTAGAGATTTCAGCACCATTGGGGTCAAACAAAAAGCCTCTATCCGGCTTTATATCTTCAATGGATAAACCGTCAATGTAAAGTGAATTCCCGGTTTGGTTTGTAAAGGTTACAGAAATTTTCGCCACCACAAACTCTAACTGAATCGTAGCCGTTTTCTTTTCCCCTGCACCAACCGGAATGGTTTTGAAAGCTGTCTGCGGAATTTGCAAAGGGTTCCCCTCTACGATCTCGTTGTAATCACGATTAATAATACAGTTCTTTAATGCCGTTAAATCAGTATTCGTAACCTCCTCCAGCGATGTGATGCCGCTTCCCCTCAAGTCCAAACTATTTTCATTGGCAATAGCATAAAAGTCGAATTCTTCACTCTCCTCAATGGTCAGTTCGCCAAAATTAAAAACGTATTGAGACGCATTATCATCTATTTCATCTCTATACTCATTGTATAGGATTTCATTGTTGCTGCTGCGAGCCACGATGACACGGAGCGTCTTCATCTGCTCGTTGGCATCCATCTCGTTATTTCCCACAGTCTCGCCTGCCCGCGTTGCCACGGTCAGCGTCAGCGTCGTCTCCTTCACGGCTGCCGTATCATCCTTGATACAACTCGCCGGCAACAGGCCAAGCAGGGTCAGCAGAGCCATGCCTCCGGCATATTTCTTTAAGGTTTTTATCTTCATAAGATATTCCTCCTTTCTTTCGGTATTATTGCCAACCGGGTTCGATGTCCTCGATGTACCACTGCGGCAACTTGATTTCCACATTGGTTTGCGTAAAGTGTATCTCGATGGGCAAGAGGGCCTCCTGCTTCGTGAC
>CALUJK010000015.1 GCA_944320945.1 uncultured Bacteroides sp.
AAACATAGTGGTAATCGTTTAAATGTTATAATTGGGTACTATAAATTTAATACTTTTATCGCTATGTTCCTAATTATCAGAAAAATATATTTATTCTTATTTCGAACTCACGTTAAATATGTGTTTATGAGACGCATATATTGGACATTTTACATATACCAAGTATTTACATTGTATATGTTACAAATAACAAAGGGGGCACCATAATAGAAGTTGGAACCATCAATATATACTGTTACCTTTTCCATATCTAAAAAAAGCTACCATTGAGGTAGCCTATAACCATTCAAGAAAGAATGGCGGTTCTTTAATTCAGTGCAAATATAGATATATTGCCTCAACAAAAAAAAGTGTTCGACTCACAAATTTGGGTTCGCTAGTTGATTATGTGTCTTATAAACACATTTATTCACCCGGCTCTCCCAAAACTTCAATATCGCCTCATGCTGTAGGGGTGTCAGTATGCGTTGCCCTTTCTTGAAACATAATTCATCCAACCGCTCCCTTAATGGGGTGCAAAGAATGATCCATCGCATAAATTGCGTTACGGCACTCCGTTTGGTAGAGTTCGGGAAGTATTGGCAGGCAAGTTCGCCCATTCCAATTTCTCCAGCTTCACGATTTTACCTCCTTTCAGGTGGCGTTTCATCTGTTTGATGAGCGCACGCAACACATTCAAAATGTCCCCATCCGTGAGGCTTTCAGCAACCAAGCGACGGAGACACAACTATTAACTGTTTCAGCCTGTAATGCCTAATTGATTCCGATGACAATACTAAATGTTTCTCGGTTTTCCTTTACATCCGGTTTATGGCAACATACACTTTGAAGCAAAATCCCTATTTTTTACGTCAAGAAGATAGTAAATACATCTATTTCACTTACGCACCAATCTATCAGAACACACAAAGTAGGCTTTATTAACACTCCATTTCCGTATATTTATTCATTTAAAACAGTAAAAACGCATAAATATGCAATATTAAATGTATATTTATGCAATGGAAAACACATTTGATACAAACAAGAAGCACTTTTGGGGTTTGTTCCACATATGTTCGGTAGTCGAACGATATATGTTCGGAACACGAGCCAAACATGTTTGGCTCTTTTCACTGTCATATCTTTTCAAAACCCACGCGGATTCCAACTTTTTAGAGATGTATATATTTATTTATCTCACTGAATAACTGCCGATTAAACCAAATGTTAACGATTTTTTCCGACTGTCTCCTCCATTAGCCGGAAATAAACGATTCTCAGCGATTAGAAAATACAAATTGTCATTTTGTCAACGTAGCATTTACTTTTTCACACAGGTACATTGTGACACTACTACCCTATGCAATAAAACAAAAATAAGCAGATTTTACCTATGCACTGAAACAAAAATTGACCATTTTTGCCTATGCAATGAAACATTTTTGACAGATTCTTCCATTTTATTCTTATCTTTGTGAATGACACCGGAATAGTATGTCCAATCAATAATAGGAAGCATACAGATTAATCAATTCCAATCATAAAACCGACTTATAATTGAAGATATGTCAATTTGGAGCAGATTCATAGGGTTCAAGAATGCTAACGGCCATGGAAACACATCTAAAGCATACGATGCCTCACACTATGCCATCGTAGACATTGAGGTTGGTTTGAAAGACCACAAAATCCATGATATCGGAGCCATTCGTCATGACGGAGCAATCTATCACAAAGCTTCGCAAAAGGGACTTTTCAAATTCCTCGATGACATAGACTATATTTGCGGACATAATATTATTCATCACGATGCCAAATATCTGTTTGCAAACAAACCGTGCCGCTGGATTTTAGTCGATACACTTTACTTTTCACCCTTACTGTTCCCGGAGCGCCCTTACCATAAACTCGTAAAAGACGACAAACTGATAAGCGAGCAGATAAACAATCCCGTGAATGATTGCGAGAAAGCCAAGGAACTACTATTTGATGAGATTGCACGCTGGAATCTGTTGCCAAACGAAAAACGCATACTATTTGCATCACTGCTAAGAAATAAGAAAGAATTTGAGGGATTCCTCCACATGGTAGGTGCAGAGTATGCCGATGAAGAGATACCGAAACTGATACAACAGCTTTATGCAGAAAAAATCTGCCAACATGCAGACCTTGATATGCTAATCCGTCAATATCCATGCGAACTGGCCTACGCATTGGCGCTAATTGATACGACAGACTACCGCTCCATTACACCCGGATGGGTACTTTATAATTACCCTAACGTGGAATTTGTCATGAAGCTCCTCCGTCATAACCGCTGCAACGAAGGTTGTATGTATTGCAATACTCAACTAAATGTACAACACAATCTAAAAACATTCTTTGGATATGAACAATTCCGTACATACGAAGGTGAGCCGCTGCAAGAACAAGCTGCACAAGCTGCGGTAAACGGGAAGTCATTATTGGCCATATTTCCCACCGGAGGCGGAAAGTCACTTACTTTCCAGCTACCTGCACTCATGGCCGGTCGTTCCATACATGGACTTACGGTCGTCATTTCTCCATTGCAATCGCTGATGAAAGACCAGGTGGATAACCTTGCCGACAAAGGCATTACAGAGGCGGTAACCATCAATGGACTGTTGGATCCGATTTCAAGAGCACTGGCCATACAAAGAGTGCAAGACGGAGAAGCTTCGCTTCTCTACATAGCTCCCGAAATGCTTCGTTCCAAGACCATAGAAAGAATCTTGATGGCGCGCCATGTGGTGAGGTTTGTGATAGATGAAGCACATTGCTTTTCAGCATGGGGACAAGATTTCAGGGTTGACTACCTCTATATCGGCAAATTTATCCGGGAATATCAAAAAAAGAAGAATTGCAAAAATCCGATACCTGTATCCTGCTTTACCGCTACGGCCAAACAAAAGGTCATACAAGACATCTGCGACTACTTCAAACAGACTTTGGATTTAGACTTAGAGCTATTTGCATCAAAAGCTTCAAGAACAAATCTGCGTTATTCGGTGATACATACCGAGAGCGATGATGAAAAATACTCGACCTTAAGGAGACTTGTGGCAGAATCCGACTGTCCGACAATTGTTTATGTGTCACGTACCAAACGGACTCAGGAACTGGCCGCCAAATTGACCCGCGACGGTTACAAGGCATTGCCTTTCAATGGCAAAATGGAATCCGAAGAAAAGATTGCCAACCAAGAGGCATTTATGAATGACCGGGTACGAATCATTGTAGCGACATCGGCTTTCGGTATGGGGGTTGACAAGAAAGACGTAGGACTTGTAGTGCATTATGACATCTCCGACTCGTTGGAAAACTATGTTCAGGAAGCCGGCAGAGCCGGTCGTGATCCCGACCTTAGCGCCCGTTGTTATGTGCTCTATGGCGACAATGACTTAGACAAGCATTTCATTCTGTTGAACCAGACCAAACTAAGTATCAGCGAAATACAGCAGATATGGAAAGCTGTAAAAGATTTCACCAAACAACGGAAGAAAATCAGCTGTTCCGCATTGGAAATTGCCCGGCAAGCAGGATGGGACGATTCCGTATCTGACATTGAAACTCGCGTACGGACAGCATTGGCTGCATTGGAACAAAGTGGTTATCTGATAAGAGGAAGCAATGTGCCTCACGTATATGCCACAGGAATTACGGTGAAGAATATGGACGAAGCGAGAAAGCGTATATCTGCATCGCTTTTATTCAGCAGTGACGAAATAGAGAAAGCTGTCCGAATCATCAAATCACTGATTTCCCAAAAATATATTGCTAAAGCTCAAGATTCTGAGGCAGAATCAAGGGTTGACTATCTTGCCGACATCTTGGGAATCAGCAAAAGAGAAGTCATATCTGCGGTAGAACGGATGCGGCAAGAAGGCATCTTGGCAGACAGCAAGGACATCTCCGCTTATTTGCTGGATGTGGGTGACTCAGAGCGGAAATCGAAGTCCCTGCTCGAACGTTTCGCAAAACTGGAGCAATACATTCTTACCCACATTCCCGACGAATCATTGCGTATATCGTATAAACAGCTAAATGACAATGCCGTAAACGAGGGCATCAATTCATCCAAAGAGAAAGATATCAGGACACTGCTCTATTTTCTCACCGTCAAAGGATATACGCGAAAGAAAGAGGATGCAGTCCACAACATGGAAATCAGTCGCCTGACAGACTTGGGAAATATCATTAAGCGCTTTGAAAAAAGGCTGGAGATAAGCCGTTTTGCCATAGAGTGGTTATACCGGTTAGCCTCAGACACAATAAAAGAAGACGCACCGGATAAAGCTGTCCAGTTCTCAGTCGTAGAACTGTTGAACCAAATAAAGTCAAGCCGGCAATCTCTTTTTAACAGCCTCAACGACATACAACTGGAAGATGTAGAAGAAGCGCTCCTGTACTTGTCAAAAATCGGCGCGTTAAAGCTTGAAGGCGGTTTTCTGGTTCTTTATAACGCTATGAGCATCCAACGGATAAAGGACAACAAATCGAGATATAAACAAGATGATTACCGCATACTTAATGAATTTTACAAGCAAAAAATCCAACAAGTCCACATCGTAGGCGAATATGCCAATTTGATGGTAAAGGATTATCATGCAGCATTGCAATATGTGCAGGACTACTTCCAAATGGACTACAAGAAGTTTATTACAAAATACTTCAAGGGAGAAAGAATCAACCAGATACAACGCAATCTGACACCACAAAAATACGAACAGATATTCGGGCAGTTGTCCAAACGCCAAATGGAAATTATTTCCGACAAAGAATCGCGCTGCATTGTGGTTGCCGCAGGTCCCGGCAGTGGAAAGACACGTGTGTTAGTCCACAAATTGGCATCACTTCTGTTACTTGAAGACGTAAAGCATGAGCAACTTCTGATGTTAACTTTTTCGAGGGCTGCTGCCACTGAATTCAAGCAAAGGCTTATGGAACTGATTGGCAATGCTGCTCATTTCGTTGAAATAAAAACATTTCATTCCTACTGCTTTGACCTTCTGGGACGGATAGGGAACCTTGAAGAGGCTAAAAATGTCGTTGCAAAAGCTGCTGAAATGATTGACCAAGGAGAGGTGGAACCAAACAAAATCGGGAAAACGGTACTGGTCATAGACGAAGCTCAGGATATGGGTGCGGAAGAACATGCACTTGTATCAGCCCTTATGAACAACAATGAAGAGATGCGTGTAATAGCTGTGGGAGATGATGACCAGAACATCTACGAGTTCCGAGGGTCGGATTCCAAATATATGTATCAGCTCACGCAAGAAAAGGGAAGCAGATTTATTGAAATGACCGAAAATTACCGCAGTGCACACCATATCGTGCATTTCGCCAATGAGTTTGCCAAAGGTATTACTGCAAGAATGAAAAGCACCCCCATTATCTCTATGAGGGAAGCTACAGGTTGGGTGGAAGTGACCCGCCATCAATCATATTATATGTACCAGCCACTGGTTGAAAAGTTACTCCTTAACAGAGGCAAAGGCACTTCATGCATACTTACTCAAACCAATGAAGAAGCCGTTATCTTATTGACACTTTTGCATAAACATGGCATAAACTGCAAATTAATACAATCAATGGACGGCTTCCGTTTTTGGAATATGGCCGAAATAAGATACTTTTTAAAGTATATAGACAAACGGGTGAAAACGCCCTTGATTCCAACAGAGTTATGGGAAGATGCCAAACGCACAACATTTCTCACCTATGACAGAAGTCTGAACTTAGCGTATGTAAAACGTTGCGTAGAGCAATTCGAACAAACCAACAAAGCAAAATATTTTAGCGATTTCAAAGAGTTTGTATTCGAATCTTCGGTAGAAGATTTTTGTGATATTGCCGGGGCAGAGGTCGTAATATCAACCATCCATAAAGCTAAAGGCAGGGAATTTGATGATGTATATATGCTTATAACAAACAATCATCAAACAGATACCCACCTGATGCGTCGGTACTATGTAGGGATAACCCGTGCAAAGAATCGTTTGTTTATACACACCAATAGCGATTATTTTACCCATTTAAATGTTGATCGGCTTTCTATCGATTCTAAACCATACACAATGCCGGAAAAGATTGTCCTACAGCTCTCTCATAAAGACGTTTATCTGGGATTTTTTAAAGAGCGCAAGCAAGAAATCCTGGCGTTGAGGGGTGGAGATCCTTTGTGCTACAAGGATTTTGTTTTATATAATCTTCCGGACAACAAACCTGTAGCAAAATTGTCACTAAAAATGCAGACAACATTATCAGAATGGGAGAACAAGAAATATAAGGTGAAAGCGGCATCTGTCAGGTTTATTGTAGCATGGAAACCTAAAGATGCACCAAAGGATGAACCGGAAACAGCCGTTCTGTTAGCAGATTTGGTGCTTGCTATTGATTAACTCAAAACAAAGAAGCCCATCCCTCCCGGACAGGCTTTCTCTTTTTTCCGAATACAAAATATAGACAGGTAATGATTTATTCTTCCCAACCGTAATTCTGTCCCAACTCGGGGTTCAGTGTAAAAGCAGTGTCGGGAATCGGCTTGACGTACATGCGGTCTTGCCATTCCAATTCATAGTTGTAAATCAGATAACCGTGATCGCCCTCACTCAGGGTGAAATTGCCATCGGCTGTCGAAGTACCAATCTTATAGGAAGTGGCAGAAGTCTTTGTCCATATGGGATCACCGCCATACTGTGTGCCGTTGAACTCGAATCCGTTGGCATAGTCTTCGGCAGAGAGGTAGATGCCGCGCCATCCCTGATTATTGTTGTAACGCTTCACAATCAGGTTGCCCAGATGCCAGCGATAGAGGTCATCCACACGCAAGCCCATCTCCATGATAAGCTCGGTGGCGCGCTCGCGGCGTATTTCGAGCAAAATGTCCGACAGACCGGACGCATCGGCATAATACGTGCGCAGCCAGGTGTCTTCCACATAACCGGCATCTTCCGGATAGATGTTTGTCACACCGGCACGTTCGCGCAAAGCGCCGATGGTTTCGTCCCAAATGTCTTTGGTCATCTGACCCAGCTCAGCTTTGGCCTCCGCATAGTTCAGCAGGATTTCGGCATAGCGCAGAATGGGAAGAGAGTTCTCAGCTTTTCCTTTCGAGTAATTCTCTTCACGCTCGATGCTCCACTTGATGAACGAATAACCCGTAAAGGTATAGGTGAAGTTGATGCTCTTTAGTTTCACCACCCCGGCATTGGTCTCGTAGGTATGACCTGGACCGTGTACCGTCTGTGCCAGACGCCAGTCGCGGTTGGTAAATTCTTCATTCAAAGAGACCTCATCTGTTGTAATGGGGGTTCCGTCCAGCGTCAGGAACATGTCAACCAAATCTTTGGTCGGTGAGTATTGCTGTCCGTAGGTGGATGAATTGAAATTCCACGTCAATTCGTTGTAGACATTAAGCGGCTCGGCGGAACATTCGCGGGCCCATATCACTTCGTTGGTTGCCGTCGGGCTCATGGAAGTGAAGACGGTACGGAAGTCGGTAGAGGGACTGCCGGTATTATAAAGCGCAAAACCGCCGTCGGTCATCAGTTCTTCGGCTGCATTGGCTGCTTCGTTCAGAAAGTCTTCTGCCGACTCGTAGTTGCCGTTCCAAGGCTGATTGGTAGACGGATTTACGGTGTGATATTTGCGATAAGTCCCTTCGAACAGGCAAACGCGCGACTTAAAAGCCAGTGCCACCCATTTGTTGATTTGCGTGCGGCCTTCGGCAAACGAACCGCTGCCCTGCATATTCTCGCAGGCAAAGTTCAGGTCTTCCAGCACATGGTGCATCACCAGCTCGCGGTCGTCTCGGGCGGCAAAGAGAGCTTCATCGCTTTCCGTAAATACGTGGTCGATCCAAGGCACATCACCGAATGTGCGTACTTTGGAATAATAGAAATAGGCACGCCAGAAACGGGCCACACCGACATAGTGGTTATAAACCTGGTCATCTACCTGCCCTTTGCTGCGGGTCATATTTTCTATCATGTAGTTGGCGCGGCGTATGCTTTCCCAATCACTGTAAGCCCAGCCGGTCTGTTTGGAACTGTTCCAGATGCCCGGACGATAGTAATCACTGGAAGTCTTGGTAGCTACGAGGTCACTATACGCATCTCCCAGTCCGATGGTGCTCTCCGAAGGAAGATACTTTTCTATCATGCCATTTGCATAAAGAAGCAGATGTGTTTCCGTACTGAACCATGTATCGGCATCTACTTTATCTATAGGCTCTTCGTACAGAAAGCCCTCGCACGACACGGTAGTGAATGCCACGGCTGTTCCCAGCAGCAGGTTGAATATATTTATTTTCATAAGGATTCTAAAGATTAAAAGTTAATATTTAAGCCAAACGTAAAGCTTTTCAGCATCGGGTAGCTGTAGCCCTGACCGGCACCGCCCAATCCCGTGTTGTCACTTGCCGTAAAGTCGGAGTCTCCATAGCCAATCACTTCAGGGTCGAACATCTTGGTGTGCTTGAAGATGGGTGAGAACGTCAGCAGATTCTCTCCAGAGAAATAAACGCGTAGGCTTTCAATGTTGAGTTTGCGTGTCCACTGCTTGGGGAACGTATAATCAATGGTGATATTCTTCAGACGGCAATAGGCGGCATTCTGCAAATAATAATCATTCTCCCATGTCAACGGTCCCACATTACGGTTGGCAGAATATCCCACTTGCCGGGTGTAATACGGTTTATCGGCAGCATTGGTCACTACCCAGTTTTCGGAACTGTAGTCTATTTGTACGGCATCCGTGGTGTGGATGGTAGGCAGATAACCGTATGGACGGTTGTACATTCCCCAGAAGAAACCGGACTCGCAACTGGGATACCAGTCACGTTTCCCCACACCCTGAATAAAGAGACTTACCCCGATGCCGTTCCAGTTGGCCCCCAGATTGATGCCGTACTGATAGCGCGGCGTTTCGTTTCCGATGCGTTCCAGGTCGCCGTGGTCGTCCAACGTACCTTTTCCGGTGCCGATGGCATTATCATTGTTCACATCGAGGAATTTCAAGTCACCGGCGTATGCCGCAAAGTTAGAACCGTTCTTGTGGAATGTGTCCTGCACCCACTGACTGGCTTCTTCGTTGCTGAGGAAATAGCCATCGGTACGGAAGCCCCAGATTTCACCCAGTTCTTTTCCTTCATAATAGTTCAGGATGTCGCCGTTGGCATTGTAGAAATCTTTCACCCAAGTGCGGCTGTCCCACACACTGACCTTCACATTATAGCTGAACGGCTTGTTGGCCAAAGTGAAGTTGTCCCGCCAACTGAGCGACACTTCCCAGCCTTTCGTCTTCAAAGCACCGTAATTGCCTTTCGGAGTGTTGGCACCGAACACGTGCGGCAGGTCTGGACCGTAAATCAGCAAGTCGTTGATGTAACGCCAATAGTAGTCGCCGGAGAATGAGAGGCGGTTGTTGAAGAAGTCCATGTCCAGACCGATATCGTAGGTAGTTACCTTTTCCCACGTCAGACCGGAAGGTATGACACTTGGCTCCAGCGTATACGAGAACTTGCTGCCGTTGGAGATGTTAGACGACTTGTAGATACCCATCAGTTCCATGAACGAATAGGGGTCAATGGACGCATTGCCCAACGAGCCTACATTGGCACGAAGTTTCAAATTGTTCATGAACTTGCGTGACCAGTCCATCCAGGACTCTTCGGACATACGCCAACCGATAGATGCGGAAGGAAAGAATCCCCAACGTTCATTGGCCGGGAAGAGTGAGGAACCGTCGTAACGGGAAGAAAATTCGACGATGTAGCGGTTCAACAACGTATAGTTGATGCGTGTAAACACACCGACTAAGGATTTGTCGTATCCGTCGTCTTCCACTGAATATTCGTCACCATCCATCAGTTCGAAACTGGGGTTTTCAAAATCCAACAGCCCTTGGCGTTGCAAATAAAGACGACGATACTTTTGTGTCTCGATGTTCCAACCGCCTACCACGTTCAAATTGTGATTCTCGCCCAGTTTGGGAATCCAAGTCAATACGATGTTCGAACTCAGGTAATCGGTATTGTAACGCCAATCAGATTTATAGGAAGTAGTGTTGTAGGCTTCCGTCGTATTGGGAGCGGAATAACCTTCCTGTATGTCCGACACACGGATTTGATTGGCACGGGAAGCCTTATAGGTAAAATCTGCCCGCAATTTCAGCACATCTTTCAAAGGCTCGAAATTCAGCGCCGTAGTGGTAACAATATCCAAATTGTTGTTCTCCTGATAGGAACTGCCGTCCTGGAATGCTCCATACATGGTAGAAGCACCATAGAAAGAAAGCGTTCCGTCTTCATTGTAAGGCGTATAAATAGGCTGACCACGGTGTTCGAACTGGCGAAGCAACGGCTGGCTGCCACCGGCCACCATCGGCTGGTGATACTTCTGACTGAACAGTGCCGTATTGTTTTCAAGAGTCAGCCATTTGTTGAGTTTTATTTCGCCTTTGGCACGCAGATTATATGTCTTGAAATCTTCGTCGCCGATTTTATAGATACCGTCCTGGTCGTAGAAACGGCCGGACAGCAGCCACGACATTTTATCGGAAGAACTGCTGATACTTATATTATGTGTTTGGGCTACAGTCAAGTCTTTGTAGAACAGATCTATCCAGTTGGTACTGCCGTAGTAAGCGTAGTTTCCGTTTTCTGTCAGTCCCCACGGATTGGTATCTCCGGCAGCACGGCGGCGACGGAACTCTTCGTGATAAGCTTCGGAGTACGTATCACTACGGTTGTTCACATTACCCGGAATCTTACCACTTGAAGTCGGCGTACGGGTATCGTTCTGGAAGAAAGTAACGAAGTTATCCAACCATACCAAACCATCGGTCACCAGATTGTCTTCCCACATCACCGTGCGACGATTGAGTGAAACAGAGCCGTTATAATTGATTTGCAGATTCCCTTTATCTGGCTTTTTAGTGGTTACCAAAATAACGCCAAAAGCACCACGGGCACCATAGACAGCGGCAGAAGAAGCATCTTTCAAGACAGAAACAGTCTCGATATCCTCCGGATTAATAGTTGAAAGGTCACCTTCCACTCCGTCTATCAACACTAAAGCCGAACCGCCCTGTCCGATGTTCAGCCGTTGTCCGTCTGCGTTGGTCATTGACTTACGTGTGTTGTATGACGTATTTCCGCCACGAATGTAGATTTGTCCCTGATGGCTTGGTTTACCGTCCACTTGAATAATGTTTAACCCCGGAATCTGACCTTGCAAAGAACGGGTAATGTTCGGGTTTACACGTCCTTCGAGTGCTTCGCCCGAAAGGTTCTCTACAGCTCCCACTAACTGAGTCTTTTTCAAAGTACCGTAACCCATTACGACTACTTCGTCCAACGTTTCCGTATCTTCACGCATGATGATGTCGATATTACTTTTATCGGCAATGATTTCCTGCGTTCTGTAACCGATATAAGAGATAATCAATTTCGAATTCTGGCGGACAGCAGATAATACGAATCGGCCGTCTGCATCGGAAATTGTTCCTAACGAAGACCCTTCTACCCGGATAGTGGCACCGATAACCGGTTCCCCTTTTTCATCGACAATTTTTCCCTTAAGTGGAAGTGTGTTTACTGATTTTGAGACAGTTTGCTCATCCGTCTGCACTTTTTCTCCTTTTCCATAGGCACAGACTGGGAGTGCAAACGTCAAAATGCCTAACGCTACAATGAGCTGTCGGCATTTTTTTGCCGTTTGTTTCATAAATGTATAAAAATAATGATTAAAAAGAAGAGAGAGGACGGGCATAAGCCACGCATCGTCAGATGCCCGTCCGAAGTATGTGTGTATTTCAGTCTTTCAGTCGGATGGTCTGCGTGTACACTTCGCCGAAGCGGTTGGTAAATTCCACCTTTATTTCCTTAGCCTTATCAGAAGGCATGGCGCGGAACAGGTGAGCCGTCTTTACTGCCGAAGAACGGTTCTTTTTCATGGCTGCAATGGTCTCATCCGCATCGGTAAACTGCTCCATGTCGCCCATCGACTTACCATCTTGGTACCATACTGCTTTACAGGTACTGTCCCAATCCCAAATGTTGGCTACCACAAAGCTGCTTTGAGTCAGAAACTCTCCCGGTTTGTACAAACGGAACTGGTAGCTAAAGTCGCGGCGGGTAGCCTTATAATGCCATTTCAGTTCATCTCCGTTTACATCCACCACCATGTAGCCGTTGGGAGCACCACACTGGTTCACCCAACCTGCCCACCAGGCACCACAGGCGGCACCGATGTTATGTTCATACAAGTTAGGAGCCACCTCGTTGTTCTGACAGAAGTGGGTATGTCCGCAGAACACATGTACGTTGTAATCTTTCAACGTTTCTTTCAGTTCTGCTGCATTGCGTATATTTCCTTCGTTCGCCACACGGTTCCAGCCGGCTGCGTGCATGTTTAGGATGACCAAACTGCCTTTGGGTACATAGCTCAGGTCTTTTTTGAGCCAGTCAATTTGCGCACCGGTCAGACACTCGATGTATCGTTTGCCACTTACGTAGTTCAGATTCTTCATGGTCACGATATGTGCCTTGCCGATGTTGAAAGAGTAATCCGTCGGACCAAAATAACGGTTATACACCATCTCACCGTACACCGGTGTGCCTGCCGCCATGTTGTGCAGATCCTGATAGCGCAAGTCGAAGTCATGATTGCCGATGCACTGGAAGAAAGTGGCTCCCGTATTCTTCAACGATACTTTATATTCGTCGTAGAGGCTCATGTTGTCGAATACCAGGTCACCCAGCGTCATGCCGACTACCTCTCTTTGCTGCTTCAGCGAGTCGATGGTTTCTACCAAGTCCACGACAGCTTCCTGACGCCAGCGTTTCATCTCGCGTGCATTGCGTACCTGCGGGTCGGAAACAGCAATATAATAGAAGTTGTCCGATTGCTGTTGACGTCTCTCTAATGTAAAGTCGTGTTTGCCCTTGTTGGCGGCGAGTTTGTTTACAGCCACATAAAACCCGTCAGACAATCCTTCGCTCTGCGGCAACCGGTAATCGGCGGGGGTGGAGATGCTGACAAACTTGCTGACTACGGTGTCCGTCTCCAGGCTCCAGGCACCTTGCCGGTCGGTCTTTACGAAGTGCCGGCCATTGTTCACCACAACGCCTGCAATGCCTTTGCCCGACGCATCTGTTACTCTTCCCGAAAATTTCAGTGTTGTATTTTGTGCCGCAACTCCCAGACAGGCGCCGCACAACAATAGACTCAAAATAGATAAGGTTCTCATAATTTTGTTTACGAATTATAGTTTATTTTTACGAATGCAAAGAAATGCCAAATACGTTTCATACCCGTTGCGAGATTACTACGTATCGATTGCTTAATAGTTACATCTGCGTTACAAAAACACCCTCTTTCGAGCTTCCAGGTTTCGTTTGTCACATCCACTTTGCAGATATTGTTACGGATATATAAAAGAGCTTCTCATTACAGAAAAATTTCTTTAATGAAGTACGCTTTTTAGAGAAAAGTAGTAATTTTGCACGCGGAAAACAGGGTGCCTGCCAAAAACCTTTACACAAAAGGGGCTGGCCAACGGTGCTTCCACGCTTTTCCATAAGTTTTCCAACAGGTAATAACAACGGTAAAAAGAGAGTTTTAACCAAAATACCAATTTTAAAATCTTAAAGAAAATGGCAAATTTAGATTTAAGCAAGTACGGTATCGTAGACGTGAAGGAAATCATCCACAACCCGTCTTATGAAGTACTCTTCGCCGAAGAGACCAAAGACAGCCTCGAAGGCTACGAAAAAGGTCAGGTAACTGAACTGGGTGCTGTGAACGTAATGACCGGTATCTACACGGGACGTTCTCCTAAAGATAAATTCTTCGTGTACAACGAAGCCAGCAAGGACACTGTATGGTGGACTTCCGACGAATATAAGAACGACAACAAGCCTTGCTCTGAAGAGGCTTGGGCTGACCTGAAGGCTAAAGCTGTGAAGGAATTGAGCGGCAAGCGTCTGTTCGTAGTAGATACATTCTGCGGTGCTAACCCTGCTACTCGTCTGAAAGTGCGCTTCATCATGGAAGTAGCTTGGCAGGCACACTTCGTAAAGAACATGTTCATCCGTCCGACTGAAGAAGAGTTGGCTAACTACGGTGAACCTGACTTCGTATCTTTCAACGCTGCAAAGGCTAAGGTTGAGAACTACAAGGAACTGGGTCTGAACTCTGAAACAGCTACTGTGTTCAACCTGAAGACCAACGAGCAAGTTATCCTGAACACTTGGTACGGTGGTGAAATGAAGAAAGGTATCTTCTCCATCATGAACTACCTGAACCCGCTGCGTGGCATCGCTTCTATGCACTGCTCTGCTAACACTAACATGGAAGGCACTGACACTGCTATCTTCTTCGGTCTGTCCGGTACTGGTAAGACTACTTTGTCTACCGACCCGAAACGTCTGTTGATTGGTGATGACGAGCACGGATGGGACGACGAAGGCGTATTCAACTACGAAGGTGGTTGCTATGCTAAGGTTATCAACCTTGACAAAGAGAGCGAGCCGGATATCTACAACGCCATCAAGCGCGACGCTTTGCTGGAGAACGTGACTGTAGACGCTAACGGCAAGATTGACTTCGCTGACAAGAGCGTAACAGAGAACACTCGTGTATCTTATCCTATCTACCACATCAACAACATCGTTAAGCCGGTGTCTAAAGGTCCTCACGCTCATCAGGTAATCTTCCTGTCTGCTGATGCCTTCGGTGTATTGCCTCCGGTATCTATCCTGGATTCTGAGCAGGCTAAGTACTACTTCCTGTCTGGTTTCACTGCTAAATTGGCCGGTACAGAACGTGGTATCACTGAGCCGACTCCGACATTCTCTGCTTGCTTCGGCGCTGCTTTCTTGAGCCTGCACCCGACAAAATATGCAGAAGAGCTGGTTAAGAAGATGGAAAAGGTAGGTGCTAAGGCTTACTTGGTAAATACCGGTTGGAACGGAACAGGCAAGCGTATCTCTATCCGCGACACTCGTGGTATCATCGACGCTATCCTCGACGGTTCTATCGACAAGGCTCCGACAAAGACTATCCCGTACTTCAACTTCGTAGTTCCGACAGAATTGCCGGGTGTTGACCCGAAGATTCTCGACCCGCGCGACACTTACGAATGTGCTTGCCAATGGGAAGAAAAGGCAAAAGACTTGGCCGGACGCTTCATCAAGAACTTCGCTAAGTTCGAAGGCAACGAGGCTGGTAAGGCTTTGGTTGCTGCCGGTCCGAAGCTCTAATGCAACAATCGTGTAATCCTTTGCACAATAAATA
>CALUJK010000016.1 GCA_944320945.1 uncultured Bacteroides sp.
GTCCTCATTCCCATCCCCGACAGCATACGGAAGAGGAAATCGATCTGATTCGTCGTATGCGCCGCCGGAATCCTCATGACGGGCTGATTGTTTTCTGGGTGAAACTACGCCAACGGGGCTATACGCGCACACATTCCGCGTTGTACCGCTGCCTGCGCCGACTGGGGTTAGCTCCGCAAAAGTTGCCCAACCCCAAACGAAAGTCTAAACCCTATGAACGAGCGGTACGGCCGGGAAGCAAAGTACAGATTGACGTGAAGGTAGTCCCGAAAGCCTGCATTGCCGAACAAGCCTGGAATCAGGGGCTGCGGCTATACCAATATACCGCGCTGGATGAATGTACCCGCTTTCGGTATGTGGCGGCCTTCCCGGAACAGAGCACCTATTCTTCCGCTCAATTTCTGGATCAAGTAGTCAAACACTTTCCCTTCCGGATTCTGGAAGTGCAGACTGACAACGGACGAGAATTCACGGAACGGTTCGTAAAAAAGTCAAGCCGACATCTGTCTTTATTTGAAGCACGATTACAAACGTATAGCATTGCGATGCCCGTATGCACTGTAGCATAATGGAAAATCAGAACGGTCGCATCGCAAAGACAATGAATACTTTTATACCCAACATCGGTTTATTCGTTTACGAATTTCAAACAGCAGCTCACAGCATACAAACGAAAATATAATGCCGTTCCTATGGGCCAATTAGGGTGGAAATTACCAAAAGACTATTTGCAGTCCTTTTTCTTACCATGTGTGACAAATGATTGACAAACCTACACCTCAAGTTTCCGACAGCGTAAAATAATTGTGGGAAAACTTTAGTATACAAAAGTTAAAGAATATATAACGTAACGGGAATGCTAGTGTCAGCACGCTGCTGTATGCTGTCTATAACGTAACTATAGTAGTAATATTAACAGATTAAGAGAACTATCAAAAATGGCCTGTCAAAAAAATTCCCACAACAACTTTACACTATCTTCCTACTCCTCTGTGTTGTTTTACAGACAATCTTTCGGTATAATATAAATTATAAGAAAGGGGGGCTTGTTTTGGAAATTCTCAAACAATGTAAAACATGTGAATTTAATTTTTCTGGAATATGTGCAGGACATGGCAATACATATAAATACGGAGAAGCCATCTCAGATGATACCATCTTTTGTGATGATTGGAGCATAGGGTTTGATCATTTTACAAAAATAGCAAAAAACGCTCCTTGGTATATTAGAGAGCCATATCAAGATTTTAAGATAGACTACCCAACATTTGAAAAACTACTTGAAGCTGATGCAGAGGGAGAGGCTATCGAAATCAATATATTTGATGCAATACGGAAAATATATGGCTTGAGTCTTGTTGACTTAGCGGTTTTACTCAATGTCACTTTTGGCGTAATGTATCGTGCGCGAAGTATTGGTACTCCGGCTAAACGGATACAGACTTTTTCACAAGTATTGTGCATCCCTGTGGAATTTTTCAAAAAGATGACAACTCATGACTTTGAACAACTTCGAAAATGCAAAGCAAAATTCGAAGAGAGCAGCAATGTTGAAACAGTTTTGAAAAATGCACCAAAATGGAAACAAAAACTTATAAACCAAGTCGTCAATACTCTACATTGCCCCATACATTTGGCAAAAGAAATTGCGCGTATAGATAAATTAAACTGGGAAAAAGATGTCAGCGATGCTCTTAATAACAGCGAAAAGTTGCTAGTCGAATATATTTCAAAAGCGGCATCCAAAAATCAACAAATATTGATTTCTCTGGAATACTCATTGGATATAGCTGCCTTGCCACACATTCGCACCACATACCTCAATAACGAATAGCCAGACCTAACCCGTCGTCCGTTTCGGACGGCGGTTTTCCTGTTCCTACTGTTAGTCTGTGTTCCCCTCCCAATTAAATTCAGGAACATCCTCGTTTTCGTATTCCTCGTCCTCGAACTCACAATCGTCCGGGGCGGCGCTGACCTTTACGCCCTGTTTGGGCTTAATGAGTTGATGTAGGCGAAAGTTCCTCCGCCCAGGGTCGCTAGCAGGAAGATCAGCACTAGGGTGCCGCCGCTACCAGACGCCTTCTTCAACTTCACCTTCGGAGCATTCCCTGCACACTCGGTCATATTCACTACACCGGACTAACATTTCTCGGCGCAGGTACAGACCGCAGGCGTTTCCTCCGTCTGTCCGTCCTCCAGTAGCACCATCAGATCGGCTTCATTCACTTGGTTCAAGAAGGAAACGACGTTTTCCTTATCCTCGTTGCCCCGGTTGATCAGGATATAAAAATAGTTGCCTGCTTTCGTAATCACGGTGATAAGCTGTTTATCCCCGTACTAATCATCCACCAGCATGGCATTGTCCTCCGTGGTAAGGTGATAGTTCTCTAGCTCCATGCCTCCGGTGGCAGGTTCCTCGGTGGGCTCTGGGATCATCCCGGCGGGCGCCCCCGGTGTAGTAGTCGCCATCACCACCGCCCACAAAGGCAGTGACGGAGAAGGCCGTCATGCACAAGACCACCGTCAGCATCGCCGTAAACAGCCGAATTACTTTCTTATTCTTCATGATCGCGGTCCTCCATATCGTCGGCAGGATCTGCCTTCTCTGCCTCCATCATTCCGTCGAGCAGGGTGATCAAACCGTTAGCATAGCATGAGGAATCCCCAATACCCATAAGGTACAGGCCGCCAGCCCATAGGCCAGATAATTGCCATGGTTTAAAAAGACATTTGCTTTGTCATCGCCTTGCTGCCGTCTTGTAAATTCTCCCCAGTCCGATTGTTTGGCCGCATACTTGTAAAGCTTTTTCGTAAATGCAGCTTCTTTCGTAAGCAGTTCCGTCACGT
>CALUJK010000017.1 GCA_944320945.1 uncultured Bacteroides sp.
CATTAGGCCGAAGTAGACGTAAGTGGCAAGGCTGCGCTTCGTTTGCTCGTTGCTCATACCTCAGAATTGATATACTTGTTCGATGTAGTCGATGAACGCCTTGTTCAGCATCTTCACGCCGCCCGGAGTAGGGTAGTCACCACTGAAGTACCAGTCGCCCGGATGATTGGGGCATGCCTGATGCAGCCCTTCCAACGGCTGATAGACTATCTGCACCTTGGCACGTGTGCCTTCGGGAGTGAGCAGTTCTACCATCTTGGCAGAAATTTCCTCGTCGGTGAAAGGGGCATATATATCCTTCACGTAGTTCACCATCTGTTCTTTGGGCAGGTCGGCTTGCTCTTTGGACTTGCGGTAAGCGGCAGCAATGACATCCTTCATGTCCCGGTCTTTCAGTAGTTCGATGGCGGCACGGAAAGCGATAAATTCCGTCATGCGTGACATATCGATGCCGTAATAATCGGGATAGCGCACTTGTGGTGACGAGGATACGATTACTATTTTCTTCGGTCCCAGTCGGTCCAGAATGCCGATGATGCTTTGCTTCAGGGTTGTTCCGCGCACAATCGAGTCGTCAATGATAACCAGATTGTCTTCTCCCGGCACCAGACTGCCGTATGTGATGTCGTAAACGTGTGCCGCCAAGTCATTGCGCGTATTGCCTTCCGCAATGAAGGTACGCAGCTTGATGTCCTTGATGGCCACCTTCTCGCCCCGGATGCGGCGGGAAATGATGCGCTCCAGTTGTTCATGTGTGGGATTATGCTCTAAGGCATCAATCTGATAGACTTTCTCCTGGTTGAGGTATTCGTTCAATCCCTCCATCAGTCCACAGTAGGCTACCTCGGCCGTATTGGGAATGAAAGAGAATACCGTGTGGTCAATATCATAGTCTACCGCTTTCAGAATGTTGGGAACCAATTCCTTGCCCAATAACTTTCTTTCTCTGTATATGTCGGCGTCACTACCACGGCTGAAGTATATGCGCTCGAAAGAGCAAGGCTTGAACGTCCGTGGTTTGTTTATTTGTACCGTACGCATCTTACCGGACTTGGTGAACATGACGGCCTGACCCGGTTGCATTTCTTTTATTTTTTCTATGGGCACATTCAGTACGGTCTGAATCACCGGACGTTCACTGGCCAATACGGCTACTTCATCGTCCTGATACCAGAAAGCGGTGCGGATGCCCCACGGGTCACGGATGGCAAACGATTCACCACTGCCCGTCACACCACACATCACGTAGCCGCCATCCCATTCCTTGCTGGAAGTGCGCAGCACGTTGGCCAGGTCGATATGGTCTTCTATGTAATGGGTGATATCCATGCCCGTCAGGTGTTCATCGTTTTTGGCTATCTCATATAAGCGCTCTACCTCACGGTCAAGGCGGTGGCCTACTTGCTCCAACATGATATAAGTATCGGCATACTTACGGGGATGTTGGCCTTCGGCGGTAATCTTGGCAAAGATTTCATCCACGTTTGTCATGTTGAAGTTACCGCACAAAGCAAGGTTCTTTGCCCGCCAGTTGTTTCTCCTCAGGAAAGGATGCACATAGGAAATACCGGATTTTCCGGTGGTGCTGTAGCGCAGGTGTCCCATGTATAGTTCTCCAGCAAAGGGAAGACACTTCTTGGCGTATTCTGCGTCATGCAGTTGCTCCTGTGACAGGTCCCGGAAATGTCCATGTACTGTATCGAAGATTTCGGTAATGGCACCCGAGCCAAGAGCACGTTCGCGGAACATGTATTCTTCACCCGGGTTGGCCTGCAACTTAACACATGCCAAACCGGCTCCTTCTTGTCCACGGTTATGTTGTTTCTCCATAAGGAGATAGAGCTTGTTTAAACCATACATCCAAGTGCCATACTTCTGCTCGTAATACTCCAGCGGTTTGAGCAGGCGTATCATCGCAACTCCGCATTCATGTTTCAATATTTCCATATTTCTTGCTATCTATGCTAATTTACTCGACTGTTACGCTTTTTGCTAAGTTTCTCGGTTGGTCCACGTCCATACCTTTGCACACCGCTATGTGGTAAGCAAGCAGTTGCAGCGGGACGGTAGTTATCAATGGGTCTAAGCATTCCAAGGTCTCCGGCAGTTCGATGCAAACATCAGCTATCTTACTGATTGTTGTATCACCCTTTGTCACAATGGCAATAACTTTACCCTTACGCGCCTTGATTTCCTGTATATTGCTCAAGACCTTTTCATACAATCCATTTTGTGTAGCAATTACGATTACCGGCATCTCCGCATCAATCAACGCAATGGGACCGTGTTTCATTTCCGCAGCCGGATAGCCCTCCGCATGGATATAGGAAATCTCCTTCAGCTTCAATGCACCTTCCAGTGCTACAGGATAATTATATCCGCGGCCTAAGTAAATGAAGTTGTGAGCGTATGTGAATATCTTGGCCAGTTCGGATATGGCATCATTCTGCGACAATACCTCTTTCATCTTGTCCGGTATTTGTGCCAATTCATGCACGATGGCCAGATATTGGTTCTCGTCTATTGTCTTTTTCTCCCGTGCAATGGTCAAAGCTAACATGACGAGCACAGTGACCTGTCCGGTAAATGCCTTGGTGGAGGCAACTCCGATTTCAGGCCCTACGTGAATGTACGAGCCGGTATGTGTGGCACGGGGAATACTTGACCCGATGGCGTTGCATATACCATAAATGAATGCTCCGCACTTACGCGCCAATTCCACAGCTGCTAATGTATCAGCAGTCTCACCACTTTGGCTGATGGCTATTACTACATCGTTCGAATCAATGACCGGATCACGATAGCGGAACTCACTGGCGTATTCCACCTCCACAGGAATACGACAAAGACTCTCTATCAAATGCTTGCCTATCAATCCTGCATGCCAGGAAGTACCGCATGCCACGATGACAAATCGTTTGGCAGACAACAATCGTTCTTTATAATCAATGACGGCAGACAAGGTTACGTTGTTCTGTTCCACATTGATACGTCCCCTCATGCAGTCGTGGATGCAATCCGGTTGTTCAAATATCTCTTTCAGCATGAAGTGGGGATAGCCACCTTTTTCCAACTGTCCCAGATTCATGGTAAGTGTCTTTATCTCGTGCGGGCACTCCACATTATTCAGGTTGACAACTTTCAGCTTCTCCCCATTACGGATAAAAGCGATTTCTTCATCTTCCAAATAAACCACCTTGTCTGTATATTCCACAATGGGGGTCGCATCTGATGCCAAAAAGAATTCATCTTCTCCGATACCTACCACCAACGGGCTACTCTTACGGGCTGCAATCATTTCGTCCGGATGTTCACGGTCAAGTACGGCAATGGCGTAAGCACCGATAACCTCTTTTAGTGCCAATTGTACGGCAGTCAGCAAGTCGATGTCATTGGTCGTCTGTATGTACTCGATAAGCTGCACCAATACTTCCGTGTCAGTGCTGCTTTTAAATTGATAACCTTTTGCTTTGAGTTTTTCTTTCAGTACGGCATAATTTTCAATGATACCGTTGTGAATAAGGGCTAGCCTTTCAGATGAAGAGTAATGAGGGTGAGCGTTAGCAGGAGACGGTTCTCCGTGTGTAGCCCAACGTGTGTGAGCAATGCCAATAGTGCCGGAAATATCTTTTTGGGCAACAAAAGATTCCAAATCAGATACTTTCCCTTTTGTTTTATACACATTCAGTTGCCGGTTGTCGTTTATCAAAGCTACTCCCGCACTATCATATCCACGATACTCTAATCGCTTCAATCCTTTGATAAGAATGGGGTAGGCTTGCCTCCGGCCAATATAGCCTACGATTCCACACATAAGTTTCTGTTATATAAAGATTCTAGTGTGCAAAGATACGGCTTTCTTGCGAAAAGCTGTTCTTGTTTTCCCAATTCTTTATCAAAGAAATATATTTTTGATGCAAATCAATCGATAAACAGGTACAATTCGTCAGAAATGTTATCTCAAAATTACAGACTTTCTTTCCTCAATATTTAAAGAGAACTAATCCGCCTTCCAGAATCACTCCTTTATCGTAGTTTCCACCGTAATTATATTGTCTGTCCCACCCGTAACCGGCAGTGAAGAATACACCCATGGCAGGCAATAGACGATATTCCAGATTGGCACGCAGTTCCAGTGAATACAGGCGTTTCGGACGTCCTATATCCTTATTCTTAAATGTTTCCGTATGCCGGAATCCCATATCTCCGCTTAAGTATAATTGGGAGAACAGTTTTTTCTCCAACCCCGCACGATAGAAAGCAGAGGCAGAAAATTTATCAGACAACGGAAAGTGAGGTGCTCCAAGTCCCAGTATCGTATAACAGGTATGCCCTTTGAAACGTACACCCAGATTGAATTTCGAAACGTTACCGCCAAACATCATGAATTGTACACGGGTGGAAGGCCCTACATTGACCAATCCCAGTTGCACGCCGTCCATTTCCCGGTCATAAATATTGATCAACCCCAATTGCAGGCCTTTTGCCGATGATGCCACATTGACCAGACCGATTTGGGCACCCCGGATACTGTCCGCGATGTTGGTCAAGGCTGCCAATTGTACCCCGTACATGTTCCTTGCCGCAATATTCACCCCCGCCGCCAGTTCCATGCCCCGGAAAGAATCGCCGGTCACATTCGCGATACCGCTCAAATGCAGTCCTGCGGCATTTGAACAGGTTATTCCCATAATACCGTTTAGCACCATACCATGTGCAGCATTACCTACAATACCGGTAGCACCGCTCACAATCAATCCGCTGGCACCATCTCCGACAATGGTTGTAAGTCCGCTGAACGTAACGCCACGCATATTCTCACCCACCATATTCGAAATACCGGCAAACTGGAAACCCTTCATCTGTTCACCCACCATGTTGGAGATTCCGCCAATTTGCACACCACTCATATTTGTCCTGACGGTGGCTCCCAATATATTCAGCCCGAATCCCTTCAAGCGATTCATGGAAGAGAGCGCACCTACATTGAGCCATGTGTAGCCGGTAGTCAGGGTCGGTTGTGTAGCCACATTCTTCCATAAGGAGAAATTGATGCCGGAAGAAGTATCTTTCGGACTCTCTTGCGGGGCAACCGGCGACATTGCATTTTCAGCAGACAATGTGGCAGCTATGAATAGACACCACATTCCTATTCCTATCTTTCGTAGTCTTTCCATGCACATGCCGCTTATCCTTTTGCCTCTTGATAGAGAAAACGCTTGATACTTTTCTTCGGAGTTTTCTCGAATTCTTCCGGATATATTTTCATTTTTGATATCTGGCAGTAAGCCGGTAATTCCGTATTCAGCGCCACGCGGTTTTCTTCCATCACACGCTCAATGTCGCTATTAGTTAATCCATGTGCAAAAGCATCTTCGAAATCAGGATAGACCAAGCCTACTATCTTTTCATTCTGCTGTACAATGATGCTTTCGGCCACATAAGGCATGGCATTCAACTTGTCTTCTATCTCCTCCGGATAAATGTTCTGTCCGCTAGGACCTAACAACATGTTTTTACTTCTTCCTTTGATAGTTACATTACCTTCTTCATCCATCAGTGCCAAGTCTCCGGTGTGTAACCAGCCGTCCGGCTCCAGCACCTGCCGGGTAGCTTCAGGATTCTTGTAATATCCTAACATGACATTGGGGCCGCGGCAGATAATTTCTCCCGGAATATTGCGGGGATCCGGCGACAAAATTTTCACTTCCATACGGGGAGCCGCCTTACCACAAGAACCCGGTTTGAAATTTTTCCAATTTTCATAGCAGATGATAGGACCGCACTCCGTCATTCCATACCCCACCGTATATGGGAAATTGATACTGCGCAGGAATTGTTCCACCTCCTGATTAAACGCCGCTCCGCCTATTATGACTTGAGAGAAATTACCTCCGAATGCCTGCATCACTTGTTCACGTACAGTAGAATTGATTTTATCGTTTACAAATGGAACTTTAAGCAAAAGCTTCATGGTGGGCGTTTCCAACTTCGGCAACACATTTTTCTTGATAATCTTCTCGATGATAAGCGGTACTGAGATGACAAGATTTGGCTTTACGTCGGCAAATGCCTGGAAAATGATTTTGGGACTTGGCATCCGGGTCAGGAAAAAAACGTGGCATCCTACCGCCACTTCGTAGAGGAATTCAAATGCTAGTCCATACATGTGTGCCATAGGAAGTATGGAAACCATACGGTCACCCGCTTTGAGAGGAAGCACCTCAAAAGCAAATTGCGTATTCGACCATAGGCTGCGATAAGGCAACATCACACCTTTAGAATAACTGGTAGTACCACTGGTATAGTTAATGACCGCCAGTTCGTCCGGCTGGTCCTTATGGTAAGACACATGTTCTTTACGGAAATTCTTGGGATATTTCTTACCGAACATTTCATTCAAATGCTCACGGGCATAATCCAACTTGGCGCTTCGCGACACCAAAATGGAAAAATCATTCATCAGCATAATGCCTTCCAATAACGGCATGGCGTGTTCGTTCAGGTTTTCCCACACCATATCTCCCACGAAAAGCAGTTTGGCTTCCGAATGGTTCACAATGTTGTGCACGTTGTCCGCCTTGAACTCATGCAGAATCGGCACAATGACCGCCCCATACGTCAGCGTGGCGAGGAAAGTCACTCCCCAATGAGAACTGTTACGGCCGCATACGGCTATCTTGTCTCCTTTTTGAATACCGCTGGCTTCAAATATGATATGTAGCTTTTCTATCTTTCTGGCTAAGTCCTTATATTGCAAAGTAGCACCTTTGTAATCGGTGAGGGCATCCAAGTCCCAATTATCCTTAATACTTTGCTCAATAAATGCGATAAAACTTTGTTCCATGTATTGCACAATTAAGTTAAATATGTGCAAAGATAAAAGTTTTCCCATAGACAGCAAATATAATGCTGATTTTTATAGGGTTTTAGCGATTGCACAAACGGCGGAAGTCGCAATACTCGCATTTCGCCGTGTCCTCCGTTTGCGTAAAGGGAACTTCCGCCCCGAAGAGTTCCTGCAACAGTAAGGTCAGCCGCTCCCGGAATTCATCCTCGTACAGGGCGAAGTTAAGCACAGGCTCTTTCTTCCGGGACGGACCGATTTCAACAATCGGCGAATAATCTTCCGCTGCCGCCTTATGTATATAGAGCAGGGCAGGAGATACCTTCAATGGTTGCCGCTTGCACATCATTGCGGCATAGAGAAACACCTGCAACACATATCCTGCACGCTGTTCTCCCGGCTGGAAAAGTTGTTCGATGCTTTCCACGCGTTTGGGAGTACCGCCGGTCTTGTAATCGACAATGCGAAATGTATCGCCCTGACTATCCATACGGTCGATGGTACCTCCCAG